>JANMVK010000504.1:0-3064 GCA_031392725.1 Pseudobdellovibrionaceae bacterium | reverse complement strand
TGGACTGGCCAAGTTCTGGACCTTAAGCTTATGAGATGGATTCAAAAAAGCTGATCAAGATTGCCCTTTTTGCCGGTCTCGTGTGTCTCGCGCTGTATCTGGTGCGCTCGGGTGTTTTGACCCAATTGAGTTTTGAAAATTTAAAAGCGCGCCAGAGTGAATTGCAAACTTGGACTTCGCATTTTCACGTTAAAGCTATCGTTTATTATTTTTTGATTTACGTGATCACTACAGCGCTGTCGTTGCCCGGCGCTGCCATTCTTACGCTCGCCGGCGGCGCGATTTTCGGATTAGTGGAGGGCACCATCATCGTGTCGTTCGCCAGCACAGTGGGCGCCACATTGTGTTTTATGGGTTCAAGAATGTTGTTCCGCGATTGGGTCAGCCGGCAGTTCCGCACCACTTATGAAAAGGTGCAGGCGGGATTGGAAAAAGAGGGGCCGTTTTATTTATTCACTTTGCGCTTGATTCCCGCCGTTCCATTTTTTGTGATCAATTTAGTTTTTGGCTTAACGCGAATGGCGCCGCAGACCTTTTTCTTTGTTTCGCAGGTGGGAATGCTGCCCGGAACCTTGGCCTTTGAGAATGCCGGAACCCAGTTGAGCCAAATTGAATCGCCAAGTGGAATATTGTCGCTGCCGGTGATTTTGTCCTTCGTGCTTCTGGGATTTGTGCCCTGGATTGCCAAGGCCGGTTTGCAGTACGCGCAGCAAAGCAAAATTTATAAGAATTATTTACGGCCCGCGATTTTTGAATTCGATGTGCTGGTGATCGGCGCGGGAGCGGCGGGTTTGGTGTCGGCCTACATCGCGGCGGCCTTGAAAGCCAAGGTCGGTTTGATCGAAAAAAATAAAATGGGCGGCGATTGCCTTTACACGGGCTGCGTTCCCAGCAAGGCGTTAATCCGCAGCGCGCATGTGGCGCACATGTTTCGGCGGGGCGCAGAGTTCGGCCTGCAGGCGGCGGTGCCGCAAGTGGATTTCGCCAAAGTGTTTGAGCGCATTCAGAAAATTATCACTAAGATTGAACCCAACGATTCGGTTGAGCGCTACAGTGGGCTTGGGGTGGACTGCATCAGCGGCACGGCTATGATTGAAGATCCTTACCGCGTGCGGGTCGGCGACCGCGTGATCACCACGCGCAATATTATTGTGGCCACTGGAGCCTCGCCCATGGTGCCTGCGATTCCCGGCTTGGACGATGTGCCGTTTTACACTTCGGAAAATTTGTGGAAGCTCAAAGAAGCGCCAAAAAATGTTTTGGTGATGGGTGGTGGACCGATCGGTTGTGAACTCGCGCAGGCTTTTCAGCGTCTCGGCGCGCAAGTGACCTTGGTGGAAAAGGCCGACCGGTTGATGATTAAGGAAGATCCTGAAGTTTCGGAATTTGTACTGAAGGTGTTTAAAAAAGAACAAATGACCGTGATTGTGAAATCAGAAGTGTCGCGCTTTGAAAAAGTCGGCGCCGGCGGCAAGGCTTTGTTGAAAAACGGCAATGCCGTGCCATTTGACGCCGTGATTGTGGCTCTAGGGCGCCGCGCTCATGTAAAGGGCTTCGGTCTGGAAAATTTAGGAATCAATTTACGCGACAACGGCACGATTGAAACCGATGAGTGCCTCCGCACCAAATACCATAATATTTTAGCCTGCGGCGATGTGACCGGACCATTTCAATTCACTCACGCGGCCTCGCACCAAGCGGGCTTTGCCGTGTTGAATGCTTTGTTCGCTCCTGTGAAAACTTTTAAAGCGGATTACTCCGCGCTGCCTTGGTGCACCTACACCGATCCTGAAGTGGCGCGCTTGGGAATGAGTGAGACCGAAGCGACCGCCGCAAATGTGGAGTTTGATGTTAACCGATACGAACTGGATCATCTGGATCGCGCGATCTGCGAGGGCGAGAACTCGGGCTTTGTTAAAGTGCTGACCGCAAAAGGCGGCGGGCAGATTTTAGGCGTGTGTATCGTCGGCGCGCACGCCGGCGATATTATGGCGGAGTTCACTCTGGCCAAACGCAAAAAGCTGTCGCTAAACGATATTTTAAACACCGTGCACTCCTATCCCACCTTTGCCGAGGCCAACCGCTTTGTCGCCGGGGTGTGGAAGCGTAAGAATGCGCCCCAGGGCGCGCTTGAGTTCCTGCGGAAATTTCATGCTTGGCGCCGGGGCACGGCTTAAGGTACTAAACTCCAATGAAGAAGGTTCTAGTCACCGGCATGGCCGGATTTATCGCGGCCGAGACCGCGCGCCAGTTGCGCGCGCAAGGCGTGGAAGTCGTGGGCTGCGACAATATGAACGATTATTACGATCCGCGTTTGAAACAGCACCGGCTCGAGGGCCTCAAAGACTGCGAATTTGTTGAACTGGATATCGAAAACGAAGCGGCACTAGTGAAATTGTTTAAGGCGCATAAGTTCGATGCGGTTTTTAATCTCGCGGCGCGCGCGGGCGTCCGTTACAGCATGGTCAATCCCACGGTTTATTTCACCACAAATGTGCAGGGCACTTTGAATCTGCTCGAGCAGATGCGCAAATATAATTGTGGAAAAATGGTTTTGGCTTCAACGTCGTCGTTGTATGCCGGCGAGAAAATGCCGTTTAATGAAAGCGCTCCGGTCAATAATCCCATTTCCCCTTATGCCGCTTCTAAAAAAGCCGCCGAGGTTTTAGCCTACACTTATAATTTCCAATACGGCATCGACTGCTCAGTGGTGCGCTACTTTACCGTTTACGGCCCGGCCTGCCGGCCGGACATGAGCATCTTAAAATTTATTTGGAGTATCGATCAGGGACGTGAGTTTGAATTGTATGGTGATGGCGAGCAGAGCCGTGATTTCACTTACGTGACCGATATCGCGTCGGGCACCGTGCGCTCCGCGCGCAAGTTGGGCTATGAAATTATCAATCTAGGCGGCGGACGCACGCCGGTGACAATTAACACCATGATCAAGTGGATGGAAGAGGGCTTAGGCAAAAAAGCCAAGATCAAACTTATGCCCGCGCAAAAAAGCCGACATGCAGGACACCCAAGCCGATATTTCCAAAGCGCGCCGTTTGCTGGAATG
>JANMVK010000378.1:0-10001 GCA_031392725.1 Pseudobdellovibrionaceae bacterium | reverse complement strand
CCCCGGCACGTCCTTCAAATTTTGGTAAATTTTCGCACCACTGATGTCACCTGGACGGGGGTAGATTCCGACGAATTCATAGCCCTGTGAGCGCATAAACAACGGTACTTGATGACTGGGCTTATTTTCATCGGAGCTGAAGCCATACACGGTGAACTTTTTGTATTTTGTAAGCAGTTCCTTGAAGCCGGAGTCTTTGACATTCATAGCGTCATCCTACTAGGTTCGTGACTTATGTCCAACCTATGCAGCTTGTGCCAAAAAAATGAAACCGCCCTGACTTGCGGAGTTTGTGCGTCGGCCGCGTGCAAATATTGCGCGCATATTTTGGAACACGACGCGTTTTTGTTTGTGCCGGATTTGGCGCCCGAACTGAAGCACGGAGTCTATTGCAACACCTGTTTTGATGCCCGCGTGGCGGGCGAACTGGAGCGTTACAATGAGTGCATGGAGCGCGCGCGCAACGTCGAATGCTTTTTCAGAACCCAGGGCAAGGAATCGCGGTTAATCAAACGCGTGGCCAAGCCGGTCACGGTGGCGGAGTGTTTTGATAGGGACGAACTGTTGATGCGCCTGGCGTTTTGCGCCGCTCGCTCCAACTTCAATGCGTTGGTGGATTTGGATTTGGTCTCTGAGAAAGTCGGTAAAGGCTCCTACCAGAAGTTAAAATGGAAGGGCACGGGCACCCCGGCCAACGCCACGGCCCGCTCCGTGGTTCACGACAAGTCGATCTGGCACAATCCGAACTAAAACTTACAAATTAAGGCCAGAGGGGCTACTCTGGCGTGCATGTTAATCGAGTTCGTGTCGGATTCGGCGGTCATGGTCAGCCTGAACGGCGCCATTTCCAAGGAAACCAGCCTCACAGTGTTAAGCCTGTTTCGTCATCTGCAGCACCGCTTGCGGGCGTGGCCGGTCAATTTTCATCCGGCCTTCCGCAGTTTGCTGGTGGATTTTGACGCGGCTCATGTCAGCGCCAAAGAAGTGAAGGCGGAAATCGAAAAATCCATGGGCAGCTTCCAATCGATCGGCGTGGTGCCGGGCGAAGAACATGTAATTCCGGTGCAGTATGAGGGCGAAGATCTGAACGATGTCGCCCGGATTACGGGTTTGAGCCGCGAAGAGATTGTGCGCTTGCATTCGGAGACGGAATTCACCGTGGCGTTTATCGGCTTCGCCCCTGGCTTTCCCTACCTGATCGGCTTGCCGGAGAAACTGCAATGCCCGCGCAAAAAAACTCCGCGCGTACGCGTGCCCAATGGCAGTGTCGCCATCGCCGGCGCCAACTGCGGAATTTATCCCGAGGAGTCGCCGGGCGGGTGGCAAATCATCGGGCGCACCAATGTCGAAGTGAAATTGCAGCCGGGAGACCGCGTGCGGTTTTCCGCGGTCAATGAAATGAAATTTACCAAAGTGGTGAACACGCCGGCGGAAAATATTTTTGACAGTCTCGCGCGTGTGGAAACCGGCGCGCCGCTGACCAGTGTGAGAAATTTAGGACGGCCCGGGCTTACGCATTTGGGCATTTCGCCGGGAGGCGCCGCCGATCCTCTGGCTTTTGCCACCGGCAATCAACTGGTGGGCAACCGGCCGGAGACCGAGGCTCTGGAAATTTTGGCGGTCGGCCCATCTGAAATTCAATTTCTAAAAGACACTTGGTTTTGCGTGACGGGCGCCGATTGTGCGCCCGAGCTGGATCAGATTCCCATCGCCATGTGGTCGTCGCTGCCGGTCAGCGCGGGCCAGCGGTTGTCGACTAAATCCTCTCCGGTTCAGTTGCGCAGTTATGTCTCCGTGCACGGTATGGATCCTATTTCAGCGCCCACTCACCGCAAGGCGGATCCCGCGGTGCGGGCGCAATATTCGCAGGCGCAGACTGCATTGCGCGTCACTCGCGGGCCGCAGTGGGAGTGGTTCTCCCGGGAAGCGCGCGAAAATATTTTCGCCATGGAATTCACCGTCAGCGGCGATGTCAACCGGCTCGGTGTGCGGCTCGGCGGATCCGAATTGACTTATGCTTATGATTTTAACGGCAAGGAATTGATCAGCGAAGGGATCGCCAACGGCGCCATTCAAGTGGCCGCCAATGGCTTGCCGATGATTTTATTTTGTGAGCAGCGGACCACCGGCGGTTATCCGAAAATCGCCAATGTGGCGGCTGCTGATTTATGGAAAATCGGGCAGCTAAGGCCCGGACAAAGATTGCGATTTAGCGAAATTTCACTGGAGGATTCGTGGCAACTATTGACTTGAATTTAGACGCGGGGGAATCAAAGTCCGCGATAGCGAACGGCACGGAAGAAGATCTTTACCGGTTGGTGTCTTCGGTCAACATCGCGTGCGGCGGCCACACGGGTGACGTGGAATCCATGACTAAAGCGGTGGACCTGGCGAAAAAATATAATCTGCGCATCGGCGCTCATCCCAGTTTTCCCGATAAGGAAAATTTCGGGCGGGAATCGATGAAGATTTCCCACGAGGCTCTGGTCAAATCTTTGGTCAGCCAGATTCGCAGCCTGCGCGCCATTTGCGCGGAGAAAAAAGTGACGGTGGGACATATCAAACCGCACGGCGCGCTTTACAATATGGCCGCCCAAGAGCGGGTTTTAGCCGGCGCGGTGATCGAGGCGGCGCAAGAATTTCACGAGCACATAACCATGATCGGATTGGCCGGATCGCCCTTCCTCAGATGGTGCAAAGCTTCCCGTTTCCGGGCTCTGGCCGAGGGTTTTTGCGACCGGCGTTATGAGGCCGATGGAACTTTGCGTGGCCGTCAGCATGACGATGCCGTGATTTCCGATCCGCAGGAATGCGGGAAGCAAGCTGTCCGTCTGGCGCAAGAGGGCAAGGTGCAAACACTTTGCATTCATAGCGACACGCCTAATGCGTTGGCGGTGGCCACGGCGGTGCGAAGCGCTCTGGAAAGCGCCGGCTTTTCGATCGGCCTTGCCGCTCGAGGGGAAAACGACTAGATTCGGTGTTCTTAACAGGGAGTATTTATGCTTTATGAAATGACAGTGCCGCAATTTATGAAGGGTCTGCGCAACTTAAACGCCATTCTTGGCAAAGCGGCGGCTCATGCTGAAACCAAAAAATATGACATGACCGTGTTGACGCAATCGCGATTGGCGCCGGATCAATTCAATCTGGCCCGCCAAGTGGAAATCGCCTGTGACACCGCGAAACTTGCGTGCTCGCGCCTGACGGGCAAAGACGCCCCCGCGCACGACGACAATCAGACCACTTACGCGGACTTAAAAACCCGCATTGAAAGCGTGATTTCTTATCTGAGTACCTTCACCGCGAAGGATTTCACCGGCAGCGAAGCCAAACAGATCACCACTCCGCGCTGGGAAGGCAAATGGCTGACGGGACAAGAGTTCGCTCTCCATCACGCCGTGCCCAATTTTTATTTCCACGTGACCACGGCTTATTCAATTTTGCGTCACAACGGCGTTGAGATCGGCAAAAAAGATTATTTAGGCGAGATGCCGTTTAAGAAATAATTTTTCGGTCCAGTGAGGCGGCTCCACCGCCACGTACGATCAATGCAATGGCGATTCCCAGAGCGAGCAAATGATATTCAAACCCTTCGCCCTTTTGATTGCCGTACCAGTTCATAAAGAATCCATGGGTGAGATGGGTGGTCAAAATGGCCACTGTCATCACGCTGGCAATTCCAAATGCGGCCACTCGGGTGAGCAGTCCGGAAACTAAACCCAGTGATCCCGCGAATTCAGCCAAGATGGCAATAAACGCGAAGATCCAGGGAATTCCCATTTGCCCGGTGAAAAAGCCCATTGTTCCGGAAAAGCCGTAGCCGCCGAACCAGCCCAGCATTTTTTGCGCCCCGTGCGGGAACATCACCAGTCCGAGTGTGAGTCGCAGTAAAGTTGTAGAGTAGTCGTTGTTGGTGGCGATAATTTTTTTAAACATAAAATCCTCCCTATTTAGGTCCACGATTGTTTGTAATCATTAATATATTTTTTAAGTCCGCCCGCTGCATGGCCGGTGACGGACTCAACATTGGAATTCAATCCCGCATTGTAACCTTCCTTCAGAAATCCAAAAATCAGATTCAGAAAGTCGACATAGCCTTCGGGCAGTCCGGCTCCGAGCAATCCTTTCTTAAGGTCCGCGGGCGTGATCTCCTGGTACGCAACATTCTTGCCGGTCACTTGGCTGATGGCACTGGCCACTTCATTGTGATCGACGGAATCAGAACCGGTGAGATCTAAAGCCTGGTTGTCGAATTTGGAAGTGGTTAACAACTGGGCGGCCACCGCGGAAATATCCCGGGCATCAATAAAGCTCACCTTTGCTTGACCGGCGGGAAGCAGAATTTTTCCTTGCGTGTTGATTCCGTGAATCCAAAATGTGTTGAAGTTCTGCAAGAACCAATTGGGCCGGATGATATTGTAAGTGAGGCCTGACTTTTCCAGTTCAATTTCGGCGCGCCGGAACGGTGAGGTCTCAACGGCATTGGCTCCCATAGCGGTCATCAGCACCACTTTTTTCAAGCCCCGTCTTTTGGCTTCTTGAATTAACGGCGACAGCGTTTGGTACTGGTCGGCGAATCCGGGAGGTGAGAGTAAAAACGCTTTATCCACTCCTTCGAAAGCTTCTTTAATTCCGTCGCCGGTGACCACATTAAGAGTTTTGCTATTGGTGCCTCTCACTTGGTGTCCGGCTGCCTTTAATAATTTGACCAATTCCGAGCCCACGGTTCCGGTGGCGCCCACGACTAATATAAGATCCTGTTTCATTTTATCTCCTTCCGGCGTTGTTGCCGGTACAAGACTACTATCGCCTAAAAAGTGGTTGTTGATTAGACGCACTAATTGAATTACACTGTTTCTATATGGAAACAATAGAACTGACTCGTATGTTTGTGAGGGTGGTGCAGAACGGAAGTTTTTCCCGGGCCGCCGAGCTACTCAAGATTCCTAAGTCCACGGTAAGCAAGGGGATTTCCCGGCTGGAGCGCGAAACCGGAACGCAGTTGCTGCTCAGGACCACGCGGAGCCTGACCCTGACGGCCGCCGGCCGCGCTTTTTTTGATACCTGCACGGGTCCGATTCAGATTCTTGAGGATGCGCAAAAGTCTCTTTATGGAAAAGACAGTATTTTGTCCGGACTGGTGCGGATCACCGCGCCTGAGGATTTGGGATCCTACGTGATCTCGCCCGCCATCGGGGCTTTAGCCAAGAAAAATCCCGCGCTGAATTTTGAACTGAACTACACCGATCGAGAGGTGGATTTGGTCCGGGTTGGATTTGATTTAGCGGTGAGAATCGGCCGCCTGCGGGAGAGTAATTTAAAATCCAAAAAAGTGGCGGAGGTGACTTTAATTTTGGTGGCATCGCCGGCGTACCTAAAGGCCGCGGATAAAATTCGCAATCCTAAAGATCTGGAGAGCCATAGTTGTCTGACCATTAATGCGCGCGCGCCGGAATGGACGCTCCGTTCGAAAAGTTCGAGCGCGACCGTGAAGTTCAACCCCCGGTTGATTAGCAACCAAATGACCAGCATTATGAATATTTCCGTATCCGGCGCCGGAGTGGCGCTGATTCCCGCTTATTTGTGTGCCAAGGAAATTGAGGATGGGCAGCTGGTGCAAGTGTTGCCGGAATGGACCAGTCCGGGGCTCAATGTGTCGCTGATCTCTCCTTTATCTTCAGCGTCATCGGCTCGGCTCAAAGTGACATCGGATCATCTGGCACTATCCATTCAAACGGCTTTGAGTTAGTTTCGCCTCATGAAATACCTAATGGATTTTACCTTGCTCTATCCCATGTTTGCCATGGTGGTGCTAACTTTTGTGGTGGGCGGCATCACCCTTCGCGCGCGGATCCGGGGCGCCCAGAGCGGCGATGTGAAGATGGGTTATTTTAAAACTATGAAGGGCGAAGCGCCCGATTACATCACCAAGCCGGTCCGGCACTTCAATAATTTATTTGAAACACCAACATTGTTTTATACCGTTTGCCTGGCGGCGATGATCACGCAAGCTTCCGGTCCTTTGATGCAATCGCTGGCTTGGCTTTATGTGGCTTTCCGCTGCGCGCACGCTTACATTCACATCGGTCCCAATAAGGTGATTCACCGAATGTGGGCATTCTTATTCAGTTTCGTGGTGATCTTGGTGATGTGGATCACCGTGCTGGTGCAAATTTAAACTAATTTGTCTAAGTGATTGGTGAAAACCCAATCGACGCCGCGGGCGTGTTCGCGGTTGAGCAGGTTTTTGGTCGGCGTGAAGCCTGCACCGGTTTTTTGATTTTTGTTCCGCAATTGATCCAGGCATTTTTTGGTCATGCCTAAATAGTGCCCGGCCACTCCGCAGTAGCCACGCTCCAACGATAATTTCACAAAGGGAGTCAGATTCAATTCTCCGACTAGCATCCAGGCCGCTTCCGGTAGGGCGGAGTGATGGCGCACCAGATCCGGACTTAGAGTGAGCAGGTGGTAGTCTTGGGTTGGTTTTAGGTGGGACAACTGCTGCACTAAGGTGTTTTGCTGGTCCTGGTTGATTGGGGTTTTGATTTCGATCAGGTGGTGGAGATTTTTTAGCGCGAGCACTTCTTCAAGCGTGGGAACTGCGGGAGCTAGCTTGCGCAGCTCCTTAAAAGTGAGATCCGTGATTTTCTCGTCGCGGCGGTGATAGCGGCGAAGGTCCAAATCATGATTGATAATTGGAATATTATCTTTGGTGAAGCGAACATCAAATTCAATCGCCCATGCGCCCAGTTCCTGAGCGCGTTTGAACGCCTGCATGGTGTTCTCAATATTCGTGGTGTGATTCCACGCGCCTCGATGCGCGACTATTTTTGGCTTTTCACCTGTGGCAGAGGCCGGTGAATGCGCTTTGAGATTCCAAATTACATCCATCGCCAGCTGTGCCGCACTCGCAATCGCACTTTTCATATTAACTCAATGTGAGCTTCTTAAGGGTGCCGGCGCACGAAGATTTTTCCTCGGCACTCAGTTGGGAAAAAAAAGTTTGCACCTTCTCGCCGGCCACTTTAAAGCCGGGAAAATTTCCGCGTGACCGTTCGGCCAACGCCAGCACTTCATAGGCGTAAAACATATCGAGCGGGGCGCCGGCTTGGCTTAATCCCGTATCGACGCATCGTTTTGCATGCAGAAAGGCTTTTTCGCCGTCGCCCGCTGCCATGTAAGTCATGGCCAAACGGTATTCGGCGCTTTGCACTTCCACCGGCGTTCCGGCCAGTTCCCAAAATTTGCGGCCGGCATGCGCTGCGGAGATCATCAATTTAGTTTCGCCGGGAGTGCGCGAGGAGCGTTCTTCGAGAGTAGCCGCCAAGTTATTTCCGGTAACGGCGAGGGCGCGGGCGGCCGGGTCGTTTTTGTCCAGTCCCTTTTCAGCCAGGGTCA
Source organism: Pseudobdellovibrionaceae bacterium (assembly GCA_031392725.1). Lineage (GTDB taxonomy): Bacteria > Bdellovibrionota > Bdellovibrionia > Bdellovibrionales > UBA1609 > JALHOQ01. The sequence continues at coordinate 2,603 of JANMVK010000378.1, read as the reverse complement.
TGGCTTGCGAAAACAACGCCTGCGCCTGGTCTATATTTTTATTATTTAGGGCGGAGGCGGCCACGGCACAGATGCGAATTTGATCCGACGTTTCGAAATTTTCGAGAATTTCTGTGTCACCACCGGCTAGGCGCAGGGACGCCACGGCGCGCTTAATTGCTTTTTCAGAATCTGATCCCGCCACAAAAAACTGATTGGATTTTAAACTGTTCAAGAATACTTCACCGGCCTCCCACTGGCCCAAGTGCTCGCCCATGACGTGAGTGATCAGATGGACCAACTGCGGAAGATCCTCCTCGGAGTTCATCAGCGAGGCGCCCATGGAAAAACCATCGGCCACTTGTTGCGGCTGCGTTGCGTGATCGGTCCAGGCTTGACCAAGATAAGACTTAAAATCCACGGAAATCTCCCCGGTTATGATGTATATGTTGCCGGTGGCCGCGTTTTGGCAACAAAAACCAGGGGGCTTCCAAATTTACAACCCGCCAAGGTACCAATCCAACGATATGAGCGAAGCCTTCGAGCTGATGGAATATTACCCGTTCGCCACCTTGATATCAGTGATGGACCAAGAGCCGGTGATTTCCCATTTGCCTCTCACGCCGGTTATGGCGGGCCAAAAACTGCAACTGATCGGCCACTTAGCTAAGGCCAATTCCCATTGGCAGACACTGGATAAAGTTCCGGTCACCGCGTTGTTTCATGGCGCGCACGCGTACATTACGCCGAAGTGGTACGAGCAAAACGATGTTCCCACGTGGAATTATTCAGCGGTGCATGTCACGGGACGGGTGGAACTGATCGAACATGAGGCTGGATTGATCGAATGCCTAAAGGTGTTGCGCGCGCATATGGAAAAAATCTGGCCGAGCGGCTGGGAATTTTATGTGCCTGACGATTTAGCCGCGCGGCTCACCCAAAGCATCGCCGGTTTCCGCGTTCATGTGGAGAGCATTCAATTCAAACAGAAGCTGGGACAAAACAAATCGCAAAAGAGCATTGAAGGCGTGGTGCAGGGCTTAGAGGCGCGCGGCGGCGGCATGAGCCTGGACTTGATCCGCGACATGAAAAAATATTTTTCAAAGAGAAATATTCTCGATCCGTGACATCTCGGCCGCGTTCAATTCGAAATCGTAAATATTAAGATCCTCACCCATATGCGCGATGTTGCTGGTGCCGGTGAGGCTGATCATGCCGAGCATTTGGCTGAAACGGAAAATCACCTGCGGCACGGTCTTGCCGTGCGCGTCCGCGATGCTGAGAATGGCGGGCCGGTCGAGTTCAGCGCGGTTGGCGGTGAGTAAGGAAAAGCCCTGATAGCGGATGTCTTCGCTCGCGCAAATCTCGCGCACGCGTTTGTCCCAACCCATGCGCGCGTAACAGCGGTTTTGCACAAAGCTCGGTTTCACTTTAGCTTTGTCACACAACATCACCAATTGGCCGGCGCTGACGTTGCTCACGCCCAGAAATTTGGTTTTTCTTTGCGCGTGCAGCACTTCCATTGCGGCCCAGCACTCCATATCTTCGCGGCCGATGCCGTCGGGATCGTGCGGTCCGTGAAGCACGTAGCTGTCGACATAAGCCGTTTGCAGATGGGTCAAAGAGCTGGCGAAGGAGTCGGCCACTTGTTTGGCGAAGCTGTCTTTTTCATTGTACGGTTTGCGGTGATCTTGCCCGCGCGCGAAAGTGAACTTAGTTTGCAAAAATAAATCTTCACGCCGGAGGGTGCCGCCATCCAAAAATTTTTTTATCCCCTGGCCGACGGCCTCTTCAAAATAATGTTTGCGTTGGTTGGCGGTGTCGACGCCGGTGAAGCCGGCTTGCAAGGCTTGAAAAGTGAGATCGGCGGTCTTGTCTTCTTTCCAAGCCGTGCCATAGAAAAACCGTGGAACTTTTGCGCCGCCAAGACTTAGGGTTTGAGCAAGACTGGACATTATTAAGCTCCATAGTGAGAAAGTGCCAAAATAAAAATACCGGCGGAAAGTAGTAAGCACAACGGAGAAAACAGCAATGAATCCCATTTGGCGAACGGAGTGCCCTTAATTTTCTTAAAAAACCCGACAAGACGGAAGTCGCCCACCGCGCGCGCTAGGAATACCAGAGCCATAAAGAATAAAAACCAGCACAGCACTCGAATGGGCACCATGGTCGGGACAAAGCCTCCCACAGCGGCGATCAGGCTGGCGCAGGCCAATAGCGCGCCCGCCACACCCAAGGTTACCAAGCGCGAAGGTTCAAAGGCCGGCTTGCCGCCCGCTTGCGGAATGTAGGAGCTTTTCGGATTGGGCCCGCGAATCGCCCAATAGATATGAAGCTGCGCGAGCACGATAAAAACACTCACCAAAAACAGGGTTAGCAGGTCATTAGGGCTTGTCATAATCACACTATGCCGAATATTGTGCGCTGTGGAAATTCTTATTGGCGCGCACCAAATTGAAAAATCTTTCACCACGCGTCCCTTGTTTGAGGGGCTGTCGTTTTCCATTGAAGCGGGCGAGCGGATCGGCCTAATCGGCCCCAACGGGGCTGGTAAATCCACCTTACTGCGAATTTTAGCCGGGGAGGCCGATGTCGACGGCGGCCGGTTGTCGGTGAAGAAGGGC
>JANMVK010000450.1:0-3294 GCA_031392725.1 Pseudobdellovibrionaceae bacterium | reverse complement strand
GCCTGTTCCGCGGCTAGAATGTAGCGTTTGGCCAGGGGCTTTTGGTCTTCACGATAGAGCAATTCGAAGTGGTCGCTGACTAGTACGCGGTATTTCCAACTGGGCGCGACGGCGTGCGAAATCGGTGTAAGGAATTGCAGGCTCAGTAACAGAACGAAAAGAGTAGATCTCATGCGGTTCGCGCCTTAAATTTCTGGCTGTGGTTTAAAAAGATTCCGCCGGCGATAAAAAATACCACTAGTACCAAAATTCCCGCCCGGGAATTGCCCAGCACTAAACCCACGCCCGCCACCAGCAGTGGTCCGAGGATGGCTGAGAATTTTCCCACCATATTGAAGAAGCCGAAATATTCGGCCGAGCGCTCGGGGGGCACCAGGCGCGCATAGCTGCTGCGGCTTAAGGATTGAATTCCTCCCTGCACCACGCCGATCACCGCCGCCATTAAATAAAATTGCAAAGAGGTCTCTAAAAAATAAGAGAAGACGGTGACGCCGAGATAGGTGACCAGGCAAAACCAGATTCCTTTAAGCGGGCCGATTTTTTCGCCCAAGAGGCCAAACACCACGGCGGAGGGAAAGCCGACAAATTGCACCAACAATAGGGCTTTGATTAGGTCCCCGGCTTCAAGTCCGATGGATAGACCGTAGTCCACCGCCATTTTCGCGATGGTGTTGACGCCGTCGATGTAAAACAAGTATCCCAAGAGAAAATAAAACAGGCGTTTGTCTTTTCGCAGTTCCTTAAAATGTTTTTTCAAGGACTGAAAGCCGCGGGTGGCGGAAGTCCACAGCGGCGGCCGCTTCCCGTGGCCCGGCTCAGGCACGTTCAAAAAAAGCGGCACGGAAAACAGCGCCCACCATAAAGCCACCGACAAGAACGACCAACGCACGCCGTCCACACCGTAGGTTAAGTACATCCACACGTTGACAGCGAACAACACGCCGCCACCCAAATAGCCAAGCGCATAGCCGAATCCCGACACGCGGTCGAAATTTTTTGGGGTGACGATTTGCACCAGGAGCGAATCATAAAAAGTCAGAGCCGCGGTAAAGCCAAACACCGCTAGCGAATAGGCCCACGCGGCCCATAGCCACTGGCCTTGGCCTACGGTCGACAGCCACAGCGTGCAGACAATTCCCATCAACGTGAATAAAAACAACATGCGCTTGCGCATCCGGCCTTCGTCGGCAATCGCTCCAAAGATGGGTGAGGAGATCGCTAAAAAAATACTGGCGATGGAATTGGAGTAAGCGAGTATGGCCGTGCTGTCGATGGCGGACAGGTCATTGGCCCAATATTGCTTGAAGAACAGCGGGAAAAAACCGGCGACGACCGTGGTGGCGAACGCGGAATTGGCCCAATCGTAGAGCGCCCACGACCAAACTAAGGTGCGTTCTGTTTTTGCCGCCACCAGCTCCTCCAAAAATCGAGAGCCTTTTGTTTGTCTTCCGGCGAATCGCTGGATTTGTAGCGGGGACCTTTGGGATTGTTGAGTTTTAAAATGGTGGCGGCGTCGTCTTTGACTTCGTCGTTCTTGGATTCTTCGAGAATTTTCACCATGGCGCCCGCGGTTTCGGGCGAGGGCTTGCTCTTCAGGCGGGTCAGCGAGAGGCTGCGGATCACGGGATCTTCGGCTTCATTGCTTGCGAGTTTAATGTACATATCACGCAAGTTGCGTGACCAGTTCGCCTCAACTTTGTTGAGGATCACCATCTTAGAGTCTTTGTCGGGCGCGGTTAAAATGGCGCGAATGTCGCCCGCGAAGCGGTCCTCGTAAAGGCTTGAATCAAAATCTTTCCAGAAACTCCAGTCATCAGAGGCCGTCAGCCACTGTTGTCCCGGTTTTTTCAACGCCCACATCACGTCGGTGACTTTAAAAAACTCCAGCGTGTCGCCGCCGTTTTGAATAATGATTTTTTGCTTGTCCTTGGCGATGCCGGGTTGCACGCGCAGCCGCACGTCAAATTGGCGCAGGGAATCTTCCAGCCGCGCGATAAAATCCCAATCGATCAACAGGTCGGGCGAGTCGCTGGTCCAAATGGTGCCCTGTTTCTTAAGCTCCAGAAGTTTTTTGCCTTGGACAAATATTTTAACTGGTGATTTCAATTTGATGCTGTCGGCTTTCGGCCCGGTCAAAAAATCGTGGTGGACCGGAAAATAGTAAAGCCCTTCACCACTAATGGTGATGCACATCTTGCCATCAGAGATAATTCCGTCTTCGACATACACCGTGCGGGTTTTGTCGCCGTCTTTCACAGTGATCTCGGGCGGACGTTTAAATGTCGGGCAGGTGTCGGGAAGAGTTTTATTTAACAGCGGCAGCAAATCTTTAACGCTGCTCATGTCGGCGGGCTTGCCGTTCACTTCCCCGCGGCCGCCGGCGGTGGTCAGTTCAAATTTATCGAATTTAGATTGAAAGATTAATTTTTTCTGCGCATAGGCTTGGCTGAAAAACAGGCTCGCGAGTAGAAACCACCAAGTTGCAAATTTCACGTTGAATTCCCTCCCGAGCCCTACCTCTTATTCTTAGGCGGAATCGTAAAAAGGTCCACAATATGGTTTTCAACTTTGCGTTTTTCTTGCGCGTTCATCAGGGTCTTCTTGTAGGCTCGCTCCTGCAAATGGTCCATGCGCATCTGGCTGGTGAAGCACCCAAACAAAAGGCTAGCTAAGGTGAAGGGATCCTTGTCGCGATCGACGTAGCCGCTGACCTGAGCCGCGTTAAAGAACTCCACAATCACACCGTGAATTTTCAAAAAACTCTCGCGGAAGATGTCGGCCGCGGGGGAGTGCTGGCGGTCGTACTCCCGGATTAAAATCAGGCCGGTGTCGCGGTCCTCCAAAAACAGCTGGAACAGATTGTCGAGAAACATCTGCAGGCGCAGACGGAACTCGGTTTCATTGACCGCGGGTTGCAGCACCTTTTTGGTCATCTGATAACTGGTCTGGGCGATTTCCTCAATGCAGGCGCGGTAAAGGCCGTCTTTACTTTGAAAGTAATAGCTGATGAGCGACGAGTTAAGTTTCGCGCCTTGGGCAATGTCCCGGATGGAAGTCCCGGTCAAGCCTTTGCGGGCAAACGAATGGCGGGCCGCCGTAAGAAGTTGCTTGCGGGCGGAGCCATCCCCATTGTGTTTGCTTTTGATACGTGTTTTCATAAGCCTTGTAGCATTATTGATCGTTTGCTTGATATTTTCAATCAATTGATTGAAACGGTCCAAAAAGGGGCGTAATATCAAGGATATCAGCACTTGGAGGTTTTCGTGGATGGCGTAACAGAAGCGTGGTCACAGG
>JANMVK010000393.1:0-1495 GCA_031392725.1 Pseudobdellovibrionaceae bacterium | reverse complement strand
AACAAGCTTTTCATAGTGTTAATCCTTTAAAAAAAAACCCCGCTTGATGGCGGGGCTTTCCAAATACAATTAAATTAAAATTTTAGAAATAGCCTTCGTCGTCATCACCTTCGGCCTCATCGTCCAGTTCGGTGTCATCTTCGAAATTTTCCACTTCCGTTTCAGCAAAGGGCTCGTCTTCGGCGGAGTCCATGTCGTCATCGGCGACGATGGTCTCGCTCATGCCTTCAAAGTCCATGGTCTCTTCGCCGGCGGCAGCCGAGCCGAAAGCCGCACCAGCCATGGCGCCTGCGCCCATGCTCATGGATTTGGTCTTTTTGGGAGTGGCCTTTTTTGCGATGGCTTTTTTCGGTGCGGCTTTTTTAGTCTTTTTCAACTTTTTGCCGGTGACCTTTTTCGCCATCATTTTTTTAGCGGTTTTTTTGCCGCCCATTTTTTTGGTGGCTTTTTTCGCGCCTTTTTTAGCGGTCTTTTTAGTTACTTTTTTCTTCTTTTTAGCCATTGGGAACTCCCGTTTAATAATCCGTTTAAGCGCAAATAATGCCACGATTTTGCTGGGAGTGAAGGGGAAAGTGTATATTGCGAGGCATCATAAAAGGAAACCCGGCTGAGAGGAGCCGGGTTTCGGAGCAATCGAGGCCAGATCGCTCTGGCCTCAACAATATTTTTTATTATCCATTGATCAATTTTAAAGCCACGTTGCTCACCTGATTGGCCTGAGCCAAAGCCGATGTCGAGGCTTGGAGCATAATGGTGTTTCGGGTCAGTTCCGAGGAAGCATGGGCCATGTCCGTATCACGGATTCGGCTGTTGGCAGCGGCCATGTTTTCTTCGAACACACCCAAGTTTTGCACGGTTGAAACCAGGCGGTTTTGGAGAGCGCCAAGGTTAGAACGCATTCCGTTCACCGCTTCTTGAGCAGCGTCAAGAGTCACCAGTGATTGTTGAGCGTTGGCCTTGTCGTTATAGTCCATTCCAGCCAGTCCCAGAGCGTCTAATGTAGCGACGTTTTGTGAAGCGTCGAAAGAGATTCGATCTTCAAAATCGTCGTTATAGATGCCGACCTGGAAATCAAAGACGGGCGTTGAACCGTCGAGCAGCTTCGTTTTACCCCAAGTAGTCACCGAGGCGATACGTTGCATCTCGTTTTTGAGCTGTTGGATCTCTTTGTCGATGAAACCGCGTTCCACGTAGCTGACCGTGTCGGAAGCGGCTTGAATGCCCAGTTCCCGCATGCGGACGATTACGTTTCCGATTTCATTCAAGCCACCTTCAGCCGTTTGCACCATCGAGATACCGTCGTTGGCGTTTCTGTTGGCTTGACGTGTGGACCTCATCTGCGCCTTTAAGTTTTCGCTGATCGCTAAACCAGCGGCATCATCGGCTGACTTATTAATTCTGGATCCCGAAGCCAGTTTTGCCAAACTGTCCGAGATGCTGTTTTGGCTGCTGAACAGATTTCTCTGTGCATTTACCGCAGCTATGTTTGTACTAA
>JANMVK010000390.1:0-1429 GCA_031392725.1 Pseudobdellovibrionaceae bacterium | reverse complement strand
GAATTTGGTCGAGAGTTGCACGATCTGCGCGGCGATGGCCGCGAGCTCGTCGGCGAAATTTCCGCAGATGCTGCCATTCTTCCCGCCAGTGGCATTGGCCATGGCTTGCACTCTCTGCCCGATTTTTTGAGCTCCGTTGTAAATTGAATCCAAGCAGGCCTGATCGGGCACTGAAATCGTGCTCACATTGTATTTCTTGGAAGCACCACTTGAACCCGTGATCGCGTCCAACAGCGAAACATAATAACTGATCGGTGTAAGTTGAGCGACATAGGTTTCATAAGCCGTAGTTGTTGAATTCGAAAAATCGTCTTCGTCGGTTAACAAAATAACAGCTAAGTGGCCACCATCGCGCACGAACGGCTGATTGTGCGAACTCATCAGTGAAGCTTCCATGGCTTGCAAGCTGCGCTCATCACCACGGCCGGCGACTCCCAGCATGGCGTTTGTGATAAAATTCTGGTGCAAATTAGGTGTAGTGGGCGTCAGCACGAAAAATCCTGAGTGCGTGTTGGGTTTGCCATCACGGAATTTGCCCTTCAGCGATTGCGCTTGGCCTTCATAATAAGAGGGTGTCGGGTTCTGCCCGTAATAACTGTCCCATCGCGGAGTTTGCGCCAAGTACGCATCCGAGGCATTCACGGCAATTTGGAAGTCATAAGCTTTTTCAGTGAATTTATTGATAAACGCCGGAAAGTTGGCGGCCAAATTTTGCTGCGAAGTTTGCATGGATCCCGAATTGTCGACAATCCATAGCACGTCGATCTTATTATTGATCGTCGCTGAACTCTGGTTGAAGGTTTCCCCATCAGCCAACAGCGAATACGTGGTTTTGCCGTTTCCACAAGCCACCATCATGGCGGCCGCACCGGCACTCAAAATAAAATTATAGCCTCTCATAAGCTCCCCTTTTAGGAATCCCACTTCCCAGTGAATCTGCCGCTTATTGCGGCCGGAGCTTACATACAGAAACGATTCACTAAGCTTATCGACGTTAGTCCAGGTAAATGTATGGGAGCCATTTTAAAGATAATTGGACGGGGTTTGAGACACCAATTTGGGAAAAACCGTCAGGTTCTTGGACAAACAACAGGTTACGAAGATTCATAAGTTTTGGACATGTACTCGCATTAAAACTTCCGTCTGGTGAGGAATCTCACTCTTGGATATTCTGTTTCTAGGTTCTCTTGAGCCTAGGAAGGTGGTGATAAAGTGAATGTATTAGATCACTTAAAAACGCTTAAGCCGGGGGTGGCTGTCACTTAAACTGCTCATTCCCGTTTTGGGATGCGCATGTCTAAGTACATTGCACTTTCGGCTTAAAACTTTTCTAGGCCAGGAGTCAAAAGCTTCTGGCCTTTTTCATTTGCGCCAGTTTGAGACAGTTTGTAATCATTTCCCTACAACTACCTGAAACCACTGGCTAAGG
>JANMVK010000327.1:0-3999 GCA_031392725.1 Pseudobdellovibrionaceae bacterium | reverse complement strand
AGGCCGACCGTTTTTTTGAAACCACGAATGCCTTGCCGAAGTACTTAATGGACACGGATTTATTTACGCTGGATCCTTACATGCTCGCGACTCATGGCACAGTTGCCTACAATGTGGAATATCCCCTATGGGCCGATAACGCGGAAAAAGGCCGTTGGATTCACGTGCCCATGAAAATGGAAGGTGGCGAGTTGAAAAAACAAACCATCGACTATGATCCGATCAATCAAAAGTTTAATATTCCCGAGAACACGCGCTTTTATAAATCATTTTATCGCGCGGTTCTGTTGCCCAATAAAAAAACCAAAATGCGGCGGATTGAAACCCGGTTGATTGTGACGCGCACGCCTTGGGAAAAATCATTGTTCGGCACCTATCAGTGGGATGAGTCCGAACAAATCGCAACTTTGGTGGAGGCGCCCTACCGCGACGGCACACCATTTCGGGATTTGGTGTTTGACACCATCGTGGACGAGGCCAAAGAGAAGAAGCGGCCCTATTTGATTCCGGGCAGGGCCCGCTGCCTCGATTGCCACCAGGGCAGCTCCATGCAAAATTTTATTTTGGGCTTCACTCCTTTGCAAATCAACAAACGTGGTCTGGACAACGGCGGGCGGGATGAGCCGGTACGGGCCGATGATCTCAATCAAGTGGCGCGCTTTATTGATTATGGAATTCTCAGCAAGGTGAAATCGGCTGATGAACTCCCCAAGCTTGAGGATCAGGGGAGCGGTAAGCCCCGCAATGCTTATGAGATGCGCGCCAACGGCTACACGGTGGGCAATTGTTTCCATTGCCACAATCCTAAAGGATTGGCATTTACCGATTCCGATCCAAAGGTTGAGTTGGGCCTAGGCCCCGGCGAGCTATTTAACTTTTCCACCTTCCGCAAATCGGTGCAGTTTAAGACGCGCAAGCTGGTGCACCAAAACGGCGAACTCGATGGCTCACAGATTTGGCGGAAGGTGGCCGACAAAGACCATGGCTGGTTCAGCCGAATGCCGATGCACACTCCCGGCTCACCCGATTGCAAAGTGTTGAAGGTGATGGGTAAATGGATCCGGTCTTTTGAAAGTGTCGCGGCCGCTGACCAGTGGGAGCCTGACTGCAAGAAGGCAAACGATTTGGGCATGATCGATCTCGATCTGACCTGGCCGGTTTACGATAAATACCAGCCGCGCCGGGCGGACTGGGCCGATCCGGTGGAGGGCATGCCGCAAAAATACCGCGATATTGAACTGACGCCGACTTTGCAGCAGACCATTCAAACCGAGTACGCCGTGGGCCACTGGCTGGTGAAACAGGAGTGTAAATTCCCTGAGGTGGATCTGCCCGTGGACAAGCGGAGGCCGTGGATGCTCGATAGCGCAGGCAAACCTAAGAAGCCCTTTGGCCAAGTGTATTACACCACCCCGGGATCCTTCTTCTTCCGCGACACCTGCATGAAGTGTCACGGCCCGCAGGCCGATGGAACCGGCACCTATGCCAAAGGCATTTTGATGTGGTCGGGCGGCAAAGTGCGGGTGGCGAATTTTATGGGCGACACCAACGGCATGTTCGGCAAACAGACCGAAAATTTAAAAACCTTTGATCTCAACGGCAAAAATTACGCCGGCCAATACGTGATTTGGATGGCGATGGAAGGCACGCGCGTGAAATTTCCGCCGGAGCTCGGCAGTTTCCTCGGCAAACATGGCGGACAAATGCTCAACGGCGTGCGGGAAAAATGTTTGAATCAGATTCGCAGAAAATCCTCTCCGCGCTATCCCGAGCATGAGATTTTCAATAAAATTTGCTTTATGGAAAATTTGACGGAGGGCCATTCCGATCTAGCTATTGATCCAAACACCGACAAGCCTGTTTATCCCGAAAAAGTAGAGGCGTGGCTCGACCGCGGCGCCTGGAATGCGGGCTGGGCGATTTTTGATTTCTTAAGAGAAGCGGGCACCGGCAATTGGCGCCCGGCCATCGATCAATGTGAAGTTTTGCATCCCGCAAGGAGGGAAAACCAATGAAGGCATCAAAGATAACGGTTCTTATTATACTCGTGTTTGCGTTCCAGCTCGTCGCGGCCATGACGCTCGAGCCGGTCAAGGGTAAGACTCACTTTATAGCTGTGGGCCGGCCCTCAGCTTTGAAGATCAACGGCACAGGTCACGGGCCCGCAGGCGATCTCAAGCTGGAGAAGATCGGCGACAGTTATGTGCTCAACGGCGAAGCGCTAATGGATTTGTCGTCGCTCGACACCGGCATTGAAATGCGCGACCGCCATATGAAAGAGAAATATTTGGAAGTGGAAAAGTTTAAACAAGCCAAGCTGGTATTTAAGGACGTAAAGCTGCCCTCGGACAAGGTGAGCAAAGGCGGGGAAGTGGAGGTCAACGCGACGCTGGATCTGCACGGCCAGCAAAAACCGATGCCGGTGTCCATGGTGCTTGAGGTGAAAAACGGATTGGTTAAAACCATCGCGAAATTTAAAGTTAAGTTGTCTGAGTTCAATATCAGCATTCCCACCTTCTCGGGCATCACGGTGGCCGATGAAGTCAACATCACCACTGAGACTGAAGTTAAATTATGAAACTATGGGTGGCGCTGACTTGTTTGCTTCTCGCGGGTTGCAATTACAACGTGTCGAAATCGGCGGGCACCAAAGCGAACATCTCTCAGGAAAAAATGTCCAATCCTGATTTTGCCACCGTGATGAGCGCGGTCATCGGACCCAAATGTGTGAGCTGTCACTCCAACGCCGGCGGCAACAAGGGATCCGCTAACCTGGAAACCTATGAGGCGATCCGCAAACTCTATATTCGAGTGGGTTACCGCTCGCTGGAGACCAGGGATATGCCTCCCAGCAATCCGCTCTCCGGCAGTGAGGCCAAGCTGCTTGAGCGCTGGCTCGACAACGGCATGCCGGAGAAAGTGGTGGGCATCGGCGAAAAGCCCAGCCAGGATCTCGAAAAAGGCCCCACCAACTGGAAAAAAATTAAGGAAAAAATTTTCGCGGTCAAATGCCTCGACTGCCATCAACCGCCCACGCCAATGGGTGCCGTGGACTTAAGCGACATTGCTCTGGTGCGGGGACTGTCGCCACGTATTTTCGCTTCAATTTTTAAAGATAATTCGATGCCTGTCGCTCCTTATCCGGTTATGACTCCTGTGGAAAGGCGAGTTCTGCTCAAGTGGTTTGATCTCGGAATGCCCGAATGAGTTTTAAGGTACGCGTTCGCCCGCCCTTCTGGGGCGGCCAAACCTTTTCTGTAAGCTGCGCATTAGCAGTTTTACTTTTGCCATGTTTGGCATGGGCGTTCCCGGACATGGTCCGGCACGGCTACACTAATTGTATTTCCTGCCACACCAGCACGGCCGGCGGAAATTTATTAAATGAGTACGGCCGTTCGCTGTCGCGTGAGGTTTTATCCCAGCCTACCATTTTTGGAAAACCCTCGGTTGAAGGCGACGAGAAATTTTTGTGGGGCTTGCCCACTTTGCCATCGGGATTGTTGCTTCAGAGCGATGTTCGCGTGTTGCAACTGTTTGTGGAGTCGAAACAGGCCTCGCGCGGCCGCTTTTTAATTATGCAGGTGGACCTGGATGCTTCTTATCAATTGGGCAACTGGCGGGCGTTTGGATCCGTCGGCCGCATTGAGCCCATCGGCACGGACAATAAAGCCGATGATTTTGTCGCCGTTCCGCGCGCAGGTCTTGAATATGTTTTTACCAAGCCGGATTCAGAGCAGCGGCTGACGCTAAAGGCGGGCCGGTTTATGCCGGCTTATGGAATTGGTTTTGCCGAACACACTTTTGTCACCCGTTCATTGTTGGATTTCAATCCGGCGCAAGAGCGGATGGCGGCGGAATTGGCGTGGAACAATGACCGCGCACAGGTTGTGGGCACCGGCATTTTTCAGCAGTTCATCGGCAATTCCGCCGCCATCCGCTCTTGCGCCGGATTGAAATCCAACAATGAACGGGTGACAAAAGTGTGTTCGGCAAAACCAA
>JANMVK010000325.1:0-7162 GCA_031392725.1 Pseudobdellovibrionaceae bacterium | reverse complement strand
GAAAGATCTCGCTGACAATTCCAAGGAATTCATAGACGCCGTGATGCCCGGAAGACCCGGCCAATACGACGGCAGTTTGCTCACCACCTACCATGGCTTTTACGAAGCCGCGCCGGGGAAATTCCGCCAAATTTCTTTTAACAACACCATTAGCTCAAGAATTCTGCTGTTCGAACAAGTCAAAGGCGACTTCAAAGAATTCCGCAGCGAGTTCCAAGATTTCGACGTGCAAAATTTCAACGGCGATGTGTATTCGTTCGTGTTCCGCCTGCGCAACGGCAAAGTGCTCTACCTAAAATTCTACGAATCGGTAGACGTGCCCGACTACACCGACAACTACCGCGCCATGAAAGGCTGGTTGATCGAGGAAGGAGTCGCCCGCAAGGTGGCAATGATCGACGGTATGATGAAGGAGTTGGAAGATTTGAAATTAAAAGGAAAATTCGTGTGGCCCGCGTTGGGCTCGATCCGGCGGTTGTTGCCTGGGGATTTGCCCTGACGTCAGGCCTTACCTGTATATTTGAGTAGCATGAAAAGCGCGCCGACCGCTCCGATAACAATAGCACCTAAGTTAACTGTCATTTTGGATTCAAGTTTCTCAAACCCATGAAGCATCGCCGCAGTTAGTGTATCGAGTTTTACTGTGATATCCCTAAGGTCTTTGGATTTGAGATCCTCAATATCCTGCTTAGTCGCCAGATTGGTCTCGATAATTTCCGTCATAATCTGCAAGTGGACCTCAGCTTGTAGACGGGTAACACCCGCTTCTTCTAATTGTTTAACATATTTTAAGGAATTAAACATTGGCTCTCCCCGGTTGTCCCTACTGGAATGCAGTTTGGAGACCGTCGGGGCGAGGGTTTAAATTTGAGAAGAGAACACAACCTGTCCGAGCCGCGGCCTAACGCAGACTACTCATACCAAGTCGGCGCAATCCGCTCCACCACATCCAACTGCGTGAATCCACAAAAGCGATCCCACCCAGCATCAGTCATAGCCGAACGCGAAGCGCACTCAGGCCGCGAGATTTTATAAAGACACAACACCTCATCACCCAAAGCATCGCACTCAGCACGCCCACGCGACTGGCTGCCGTTAAAGCAAACGATATTGGGATACAAAGCCGCCACCTGAGCCTGCAAAGCCAAATCACCGCGAGGCAAGCAAAAGTCCATAGCGCCATCATTCTCGCAACCCGTGGCTTGCGTCACAACCGGGCCCACAAACTTCTCGCTGCGGCACACAGGGCGCTCGCTAAGCGAAGGCTTTCCAGCAAAAGCAAACGGCGCGGCAACAGTAAGAGCTAAAATCAAAAATTTCATTAAGTTCTCCTTGATGAGCAGTGACTAGCCCGCCAACCGCAACCAAGTAAAGCCCCGCCGCGAAGTTGAACAAGATTCTTAAGGCAATCCATCCTGGGTTTGGAGGATTTACCGAATCACCAAGCACATCCAAATAAATCGCGATGGGCTTAGGCAAAGTCCCAAACAGAATGTCACACCGGCTAAAGTCCGTGAGCTTCTCAGTCACCGCCCGTTGCACGGCCCGATGGCGATCCACATGTTCCGTCATCGGCCAAAGCATACTTGACGCAAATCGCTTCCGATTCGGAAGCGATCTGCGTCACAACCTAGCTCGCCTTTAACGCCCTCATAATTTCCGCCACATTTTCCAATGTAGGATTTGAATCCGGCTCAACCATCCGAAACAGCGTGGTCCGCGATAATTTTGTGGTTCTTATCAATGCGGCCTTATGAACCGCACGGGTATTGAGAAAGGGTGTTCTACAGTCAACTTTCTCAAAACGAAGGCCAGGTTTGAGTTTTAGTTCCTTCATGTTTTCGAAAGAGAATTCTCGCTTCTTTGATGTCTTTCTTTTGGCCATTCTTATTTCCTCCAATTAAAAACAATACCACTTGCCCAACTTTTGCGAAATACACTCGGCGTCCATTTTTCCAGCGAAGTTCGGACAAACCATCGCCCAAATATGAGCCGAGGCCAGCCTTAGTCCCTTTTAAAATCCAAACGACGGCCGCGCCCAGCCGCCGATCGGATCCGACAAGCCATGACGCAAACCGCTTCCGATTCGGAAGCGACTTGCGTCACAAATCCCCACCCGCCAAACTACCAAAATGCAAACACTCATTGCCCTACTCGCCGCCGCAACCGTATCCGCAACCTCCGCACCCCCCGCGCAAACCCACCCCAAACAAATCGCCCTTACCTTCGACGACTGCCCAAGAAAAACCAGCACGCTAATGACCGGAATGGAACGCGCAAAAAAACTAACCCAAGCACTAAAAGAAAATAACGTCCACGAAGCCGCATTCTTCTGCAACTCCCCAAGCCGCGCACCGGACGGCCCCCAACGCATTCAACACTTCGCCGACCAAGGCCACGTCATCGCCAACCACTCCGCCACCCACCCGGACTTCAACAAAACCCCAATCGAAAAATACATGAAAGACATCGATCAAGGCCATAAAGACCTCGCCCAATTCCCCAATTTCAAAAAATGGTTCCGCTACCCCTACCTGCACGAGGGAAAAACCAACCAAGACCGCAACGCCATCCGCGCGCTACTCGCTAAGCTCAACTACAAAAACGCCTACGTGACCATCGACACCGCCGATTACTATCTGGACGACCTGCTCCTCCAAGCCGTCGCAAAAAAACAAAAGTACGACGTTCATAAACTCTGCGCGGTTTATAAAGACCACATGCTCGACCAAGCGGAGTTCCACGACGATCTCTCCGCCAAGGCCCTAGGCCGCTCCGTCAAACACGTGATCCTGATGCACGAAACCGATCTCAACGCGCTCTGCTTAAGCGATCTCATCAAGGAACTCCGCCACCGGGGCTGGGAAATCATCACCGTCACCGAGGCCTTCACCGACGAAATCGCCAACCGCGAACCCAACACCCTCTTCTTAGGCCAAGGCCGCGTCGCCGCTCTAGCCAAGGAGAAGGGCTACAAGGGAAAGTTATTTTCGAAATGGATTGAGGAGTCGGATATTGAGAAGGAGTTTGAACGGAGGGGCGTGTTCAAGTAGCCTCACTTTTTCTTGCGCGGAGCCGAATATTCGCGCGTAGGCGACTTTAATTTACTGGCAAGACGTTGAGTGCGCATGGAGAGGTCGTTAAACTCCTTCTCGACCTCACTCAACATCCCTCGACTCACCTTTGGCCTGCCGACGGCCATCACGCCAAAGGTTAATCCACAGGCGCTTAAAATGCTCTGCATGGCGGCTAAGCTTGGATTGCCGTCCGGGCCCAACATTTTGTAAAGCGTCGGGCGAGGAATCTTGGTGACCTCGGATAAGGTGGTAATGCCGTGAGCTTTGGCCACTCTGGATAGAGCCAGCTTAAAATACTCTAAATCATTATCCTCAATTGCCACCATCAAGTATGTGGCAGCCGTCTCCGGATCTTTGAGCTCGTCCACCACATAGTCTTCGAAGTCAGTCCCAACTGGGCCGTATTTTCTCATCTGCTCTCCGCTCTACTACTTAAATAATCTTGCAAAAATGCTTCAGCCCTTCTTATATCCTTCCGCTGGGTCGACTTATCACCCGCAACCAGCAGAACCAAAAACCATCCGGCCTTGTCGACCCAATAGTAGACTCGATAACCCGGACCAAAATCGACTACCAATTCCTGAACGCCACCAACCCGATGTCCGTGCGCCAGGTTGCCAGCTTTCGCCCGGTCGATTTGCCGCCAAACTCGCGTATAGGCGGCCCTATCAAGACCAGTAAGGAATTCCCGCGCCGGCTCTCTCCCGTTCGCGGCCATATAATACTTTGTACCCAACAGCCTGAACGACGATGGCATGAATGTATCCTATAAGTGATAAATTGTCTACTTTAAGAAACAGGACAAAATACCTATTCACTGCAGATCGCAAGCCATGCTAAATTACGTTTATATTTGAGACGGCGTCCGGCGAGGGCCGAACGCCGAATGAAGGTGATCGACTTAAACCTCACGCTGACCGATCGCGTGTATCACGACGGCCGCTTCTGTCGCGTAAACGTGTACGTCGATGAAATTCGGGGCATTGTCCACCAAGTCGATATCCAAGGCGGACTTTATAGGTCAGCGAAGCCAACTAAAGTGGCATCCTATGGCAAATGGCGGGCAATGGAAGATTGACGCAAACCGCTTCCGATTCGGAAGCGATCTGCGTCACAAGCTAACCCGCCCGTAAACTCATCCGGGCTGACCGCAGTCCGGATAACCCCGGCCGCTGATGCAAACACAAATGAATTTAACGCTGGCCCCTGCCCTGCAAACAGAGAATCCCAATTCCTGCTTTGCGAAAGGCATCCCTATTCGCTCCTGTCTCGAAACCAACAACCACTTGCCTTTGTGCATAAATATATGTACAATCCATATATGAAGAAACGCGACCTGGAGCAGCAGCTCAAGGTCTACGGGTGGTGGTTCTTGCGTGAAGGCGGCCGGCATGAAATCTGGACCAACGGGAATATGACCGAGCCCGTGCCCAGACATAAAGAAATTGCCGAGCTCCTCGCCAAAAAGATTTTGAAGAAGGCTAAGCTAAATCAAGTTTAAGGAGCGAAACATGGTATTCGAAGCAAAAGTCTACAAAAGCGGAAAGTTCTGGATCTCGGAAGCCCCGGTATTGGACGCCATGACTCAAGGAACAACAAAGGCCGAAGCCATAGAAATGCTTAAAGACTGGATTCGCTCAGCACTGGATCAGCCCGTAAAAGTCGAGATCAAAGAGAGCGGCAACTCACTTCTCGTTAGTGCCCCGACAACCCCGCAGCTCACTTCCCTTGTTTTAAAACGCCTGCGGGAACGCATGGGCCTGATGGTTCGAGAAGCCGCAAAGCTATTGGGTTTTAAGTCACACAATGCCTATGCCCAATACGAGCGGGGCACAATCGAGCCTAAATTATCTCAACTCGAACGAATTTTAGAAGAAATGAACGGCAAGACGGAACTGAAGATTAGGTTTGGCTAGATGACGCGGATCGCTTCCGCGGCGGAAGCGACTTGCGTCAAACCTGTGCCGACCCGGCCCACTAAAACTCAGCGCCCCGCCAAATATAAACGACCAAATTAGGTCGAAACGATTAGCTTCACGATAAAAGAAGCGACCCCTACGGCTAGAGTGATCGCGCT
Organism: Pseudobdellovibrionaceae bacterium; assembly: GCA_031392725.1. GTDB lineage: Bacteria > Bdellovibrionota > Bdellovibrionia > Bdellovibrionales > UBA1609 > JALHOQ01. The sequence goes on along the minus strand of JANMVK010000325.1, from coordinate 2,008 downwards.
AACAGTAATGACTCCAAGTTTGATGACCATGCGTTGCTCGAGTTCGACAAATCCATGTTTCATATCCGTTCTCAACGCGCCAATTTCAACCGCAAGATCTTTGATGTCCTGTTTAGTCGCTAAATTAGTCTCGATAATTTCCACCATAATCTGCATTTGGACATCAGCCTGTTCAGGACTGACGCCGACCTCTATTAATTGTTTAGCATATTTTAGAGAATTAAACATGAAAAACGCCTGATCACCTTTTAGGATTTTTAACCTGAGATTTTTTGACCACCATGGCCCGCAATGCCATTTGATTTTTATAAAATTTGTATTTACCGCTGGCCTGCTCGGTTAATACACCCAGTTTAGTAAGAGCTTTTAAATATTTTGAACACGTTTGCCAATGAATGCGAGTTTGCTCCTCCATAAATCGAGAATGGGTGGTCGGATGTTCAAAAATATGATCAATGACCATCGAAATATTGCTCTGGCGAAGTGGGCTTTTCATTTTGAACAGTTTGGCTTTCAGTTCCTTCCTGGCTTTTTTCAATTGAATTAGAGAAATCTTGGATTTTGCCGCTTGCTCCGCAAATCCCCGCAGCATGAAAAGAATGAAGGTCCACCAGTCACCCGTTTTCGTGACTCGCAGCAAGAGTTTTTTGTAAGTGTTCTCATGTTCGCTTAGATATCCACTGATAAACAAAACCGGAAAACTTAACAGGTTCTCGTCGATAAGTTGTAACACCAACAAAATGCGGCCCGCACGGCCGTTGCCATCTTCAAATGGATGAATGGCTTCGAACTGGTAATGGCAAATGGCGGCCTTGATTAAGTCGAAGTGGTCCTTGTTAGGTGCTTAAGAATAAGTTAGGATTGCCGATTTCCTTTAGCGCTCCATTTAACTCCGCAACGTTCTTGAGCGCCTCTTTATAAGCCTCGAGGATTTTTTTGGTATGGGGCGTTTTCAATAAGTCGATAGGAGGTGGCAGTGATACAAGGGTGTGAGCACGAAGCGGCCTGTACATGTGAATCCTCCAAATTTCGATCAATCCAATCAATATATCGAAAAAATCAACTTTTTTCGATACATGAGGGCGATATAACGAAAATAAGCATCAAATAGCAATCAATTTAAGTATCTGATATTTATTATCTATTCAATCAAATCTCATTTTGATACACACCCTGATAACCCTCAAACCAGTACCAAAGTCCAGGTACTCCAAATCGCATAAAAGCCTAGACCGGGTACTATTGGCCGTATAACTTGCCTCATTCAAATCGGAGGACCCATGTTCACCTTCAGTCCAAATATCGCAGTGAATGTCCGCAACCTAGACAGCGCCGTAAGTTTTTATAAAGACGTTTTAGGAGTTGATGTTGTAGGCCCCCGCGCCTCCACCTGCAACGACATCGGCTCGTTGACCGCGGTGTTGAAATTAGGCTCCGGTTTAACAATGTTCTTAGACGGCTGCACTAAAGAGCAAGAATCCGGCGTCGGCCAGGTGTTCTTCGAATTTAAGTGTGAGGATTTGGCTGCCGCTGTTCAGGTGCTTGAGGGAAAAGGCTGCGCAATCGGCCGCGAGACTTCGGGTGAGGGATTTACCGGGCGGATGATTACGGATCCTTTTGGGATGCGGTTTCATGTTTATTCGAAAATCATTTAAGGATTAGCAACATGCCCACCATCCTATCGAGTGGTCCTAATTTGGTTTTGCAGGAATACAGAGGGAGCGGAAGGCGCGCCAGTGTCGCGTATAATCGCGGAAATCCAAATTAGGTCCAAAGCTTCGCAAGAGCCGTCACAACACCCAAAGCCATTGGCGTTACAGCCGCGGAAATCAGACCCAACTTGATGGTCATCTGCTTATCAAGCAACTTGAGTTCGCTCTTGAGCACCAATCCAGCTTTTTCAAACTGATGAATCATGTCGACTCGCAATTTCTCGACATCTTCCTTTAGAGCTAATTTGGTTTCCAATAATTCTGTCATAATCTGCAAATGGACCTCAGCCTGTTCG
>JANMVK010000301.1:0-1150 GCA_031392725.1 Pseudobdellovibrionaceae bacterium | reverse complement strand
GCTGGGTGGCCTGGCTTAAAAAAATTGCTTAGCTGGTGTGAGGTGATGACATGACCAAGAGGGACTTGATTGATGAGGTGAACAAGCGCTTTCCCCATCTCTCACGGCGCGACTCGGAAGTGATTATCAACGCGATCTTCGATTCCATGGTCGACGCCTTGGCGCAGGGTGACCGCATTGAGATTCGCGGTTTCGGCAGTTTCGTCGTCAAACATCGGCGCGCGCGCCAGGGACGCAACCCCAAGAGTGGCGTCCTGGTGTCGGTGGCGGCTAAACGGGTGCCATTTTTTAAGGTCGGTAAGGAGCTTCGTCTGCGCGTCGACGGCCAACCTTACGATCCGGCGGAGGAAGGGGACGATGAGTGAAGCAGCTCTGGGCGCCTTGGCGCATGGCCTATATCGACGGCGGCTCCAAGGACGAAGGCTGCATCTTTTGCACGCTGCCGCGCCAAAGCGATCTCAGAGCCGTGTTGGTATTGGCGCAAACCGAGCACACCGTGGTCATGATGAACAAGTATCCTTATAACAATGGCCACCTCTTGCTCGCGCCCAAACGCCACGAGAACAACTTGGCTCGATTGCCCGCCGACGAATTCATCGACCTCAATGAGACACTACGCCGCGCGCTCGAGATCGTCCGCGCCGTGCTCCAGCCCGGCGGGATTAATCTCGGCATGAACCTCGGCAAGTGCGCCGGCGCAGGGGTTGAAGCCCATCTGCACTGGCACATTGTACCGCGCTGGGAAGGCGATACTAATTTCATGCCGGTGATCGGTGAAACCCGGGTGATGCCGCAGCATCTACTCGACAGCTTCGACCGGCTGCAGCCGCATTTCCAAAAACTATCGGCGCCGCAACAACCGGCTAGCGCATAGTTTGCTGACGCCGAACGGAAAACTCACAGCAAGTATCAATCAAACGCAAAGACAGCTAATATTATTTTAAAAGGGGGCCAGGACCAGTGAGCGAGGCAAAAACACTAGGAGAACTTAAAAAAAGCGGCGTTGAAGTCTTAACCGTGCGCGACGAAATGCGCAAAAATCTCGTCCGTCACCTGGAAAGCGGCGAACGGATCTTGCCGGGAATCATGGGCTACGACGACACGGTCATCCCGGAAATCGAGAACGCGATCCTTTCCGGCCACCACATGG
>JANMVK010000290.1:0-6420 GCA_031392725.1 Pseudobdellovibrionaceae bacterium | reverse complement strand
CATAAATAGATAATATTTGTGTAGTGGCCGTGTGGTTACCGAGATTGTCGGCGGCACCACCGCTGCTGACCATATTGACCCAATTGCTATTTTCATAAACTTCAAACTTCGCGAGATTGGTGTTGTAACGGATCATGCCGTTCACGCCGGTGGTGGGGCGATTGGCGGTGAGGTCACGCGGCACAAGTAAAGAGGAATAATTCACACCGGTGCCATTAATATCTAAAATGGCGCCAGCCGAAGGTGCATTGGTGCCAATTCCGATTTTTCCGAATTCGTCGAAGCGCATTCTTTCCGCGGCGCCGGTGTTAAAAACTATTTTGCCGGCGGCGTTAAAGTTTTTAAATTCAAATGTGGGAGCGCCGGTTTGAACTTGCGCGGCGTTCCCCCCGGCGATAGAGAACATAGTGAAATCAATTGATCCGGCGTTGGTTGACAAGTGAAGTCCAGCCTCAACATTTGATCCGGCGTTGGCGTTGTCGATAGAAATAATCCGCGCGGCATCGACATTCGAGACAATATCAATTAATTCGGCCGGAGCCGCGGTGCCAATGCCGATATTACCATTGTTGGCAAAGCGCCAGCGTTCAATACCCGCGGTGCTAAACGCAATGCCGCCCGTGCCCACGGCGGACATACCGGTGTTAGTTTGACCGGCAAAGGAATATCCGGGAGCGGTGCCTGTACCGAGTGTCGATAATATTTGTGTAGTGGCAATGTGGTTGCCGAGATTGTCGGCCACTGAAGTGTTAACCATATTCGCCCAAGCGCCGTTTTCATAAACTTCAAATTTGGCCAGCGAAGTGTTGTAACGGATCATGCCGTCCACGCCGACCACCGGCCGGGTGGCGGTGGTGGTGCGCGGAAGCAATAATGAACTGTTGATCGTTCCAGTCCCGTATAAATCTAAAATCGCGCCAGCCGTGACAGTCGTGGTTCCTAGGGCGAGGCGGCCGGCGGAATCCAATTGGAGTATTTGATTGGGTCCAATGCCGGCATCGACGCTGATCGTGGCGTCGCCGAAGGGAACTCCACCTAGTATTCCATTGCCGTTGAAGATCGCGGTAATGTCACCACCGGAGTCTGAATCCGGTGTCGGGAACCACGCTGAGCCGTTCCACTTTAAAACTTGGCCCGTGACAGGTGGAGTAGGCGAAACCAAGCGCGATTGCAATCTGGCCGCATCCACACCCGTAATTAATGTGGTGTCGATGCCCACCGAAACCGTTCCGAACGTTCCGCCGCCGGTGAGGGGTGAGGCGACCACCACGCCCATAATGTCGCCGCCGGAATCGGTATCCGTGTCGGCCGCGGGAATCCATCGAGAGCCATTCCATTTCAGCACCTGATTTAGTCCCGGAGGAGCATTGGATACATCGTAGGATTGCAATTTGGCGGCATTAACAAACGTGAGCAAAGAACCATCCACCGCGGGAATTTGGGAAGCGCCGTTCAATTGCACAACTTGATTGGGGCCGGTGCCGACGTTGATGCTGATGGAAACGGCGCCCGTCGTGCCGCCGCCAAGAAGTGGCGAAATCGCGGTCACGGACGAGATATCACCGATTGCCGCGGAGTCATTGTCGGTTCCGCACTCCCAGCGATTGGCGGCCGTCCACTTAAGAACCTGTCCCACAGCGCAAGCCACGGCATTGGGGGCGTAGGTAAAATATTTTGTGGCGGCGGAAGAAATATCATCGGCGGTGAGGGCGCGGCTGACCCATTTGTTTAAAGTTTGATCCCAAGCCATTACGAATTTATCGCCGGTGGCGGGACCCACCGTGCTGGTGTCGATGGCTTTGCCCTGAATGCCATTGGCCGAATCGGCGATGGTGGCGTAAGGCGAACCCTGAAGATTCATGTCCGGTGTTAAAGTTACGAAGGTGGTGCCGCCCGCGACATCAAACAACACGCGGATGGAGCGGCTGTCGCCCGATGCCACCACGAGGCCGGCGGGACAACCGGGAAGAGCGGTGGCAATGTTCACATCATTGCGGAACACATTACTTTTTAAAACACCGGTGCTATCGACAAAGTTGCTGGCAAGCGTTCCGGTGCCGAGGTCCACTGAAAAGTCACCATTGGTGCCGGATACATCCACGCCAGTGTGAGTTTCTTCATAGAGCATGCACGTTCCGGTTTTGTCGAGCACTTGAATTTTGAAGCGCACATTGCTGGAGGTGACGGGAGCTCCTCCGGGCGCAAACAGCGTACCTTGAACCGCGCCGCCCACCGGGCCGGAGGCGAAACTCATTTCACTGAATGCGAGCAGGGCCAGAAGGATTCGCATCAGCGATTTCTTGTCGTGTGTTTGAGTTTCATGTTGTAGCCGCTGCCCGTGAGTTCTGTTCCTTTGTTGGGATTGAGTTGCAATTTGGCATGATAGCCCGTGGCTGTGGTTTGTCCGGATTCAATTGCAAGGGCTTGGCTTGCAGGCACCATCGTTGTTGCGGCTCCACGGTTGTTGATCGTGCCCGGTCCAGTGGCTGGAGGTTGAAAGTTAATACTCCCGCCGTTACCGCAAGCTACGAGCGCAAAAAGCGCGGCCGCCGCGGTCAGGACCCAGATCAGATTTTGGGCAAGGTTAATCAAACGTTCCACGGTCTTCCCAAGTGAGTGTTGTCTATATATATCGGCCTTAGTTCAGCCAGCCTTGATAAAAGGCTCGCGACTTTGATCCACCTTGAAACGCTTTTTACTAAAAAAAACCGGCCAAAATGCCGATCTCATATTGAGATAAAAAGTTCGTTTCACTTAAGGACAAGTGTTGACTCGCACGGATCGCGGCTTGCTGCTGCTGGCCATAATTTTACTGCTGCTTACGGCGGGGAGTTTCCTCGGCCTGGACAAGTATTTCGGATCCGACGCCAATGAGGACTCGGAAAACGCGGTGGCCGAAATCGTCAATGGCGAGGGCGATGTGCGGGTGAAATTCAATAATCAGTTCCAGTGGCAAAAAGGCAAAACCAACCAGAAGCTGGTCTATGACGACGCGATTTTTTCAGGCGAAAATTCGCGCGCGGAAGTGAAGATCGGCGAAAGCAATTTAAACCTCGATGCCAACACCCTGATTATCATCCGCCGCGAAAAAACCTTTAACTCGCTCAATCTCACAAGGGGAATGCTCAGCGGGCTGATCGCCAAGAATGATCATTTTTCCATCGAAACGGGAGACGGCGAGAAGTTTGAGCTGAACGCGGTCGAGGCCACCAAAGTCACCATCGAACGCCGGGGCACGAAGACCTCGGTGAAGGTGACCTCGGGCAACGCGCAAATTGTGAAAAACGGAATCGCGCAAAACATCACCAGCCGCGGCACCGTTGAATTTGTCGACCGCGCTCCCCGCAAGAATGATCCGTTGCGGTTCACGGCGCCGCTCCGTGGCCGGTTTTATTCACGCCAAAGCGTGATGAACATCGAATTCGCCTGGGCCTACACCTCTAATTCCCCGGCCAAGGACAGCGATGAGTTTATTTTAGAGTTCGCACCGGAACCGACGTTTAACAAAATCGTGATGCGCGAAAATCTCTTAGGGACGATGAAACTCAACACCGGTCTGCCGCTACCGCAAACCATTTATTACCGGGTGCGCGATTCCAAGGGCAATTTCTCCACCACGCGCCGGCTGGTGTTGGAGGCGCCGGCGATTCCTGAAATAATTTCGCCCAAAGTGAATGCTGATTTTGAAACCGACAGTCAGGACGCGGTTCCGGTGTTTATCACCATGAGCCCGCCCCAGCCGGAAGGCCGCCAGCAAGTGCAGGTGTCCCGCGACGCCGGTTTTACCGAGTTGGGGATCGATTCGTTCGTGACGGCACCGCAGTTGAATGAGAAATTTCCGCCGGGGTCTTACTTTTTACGGGCGCGCAGCCGTTTTGATCAAGACAATCTTGAGAGTGATTGGAGCGTGGCGGTTCCGTTCACCGTGCGCCAGCGCGTGAATCCTCTCGATCTCAAACGCGCCAATTTACTCACTCATGTGGTGATTCCCAATCTCACGTATCCCACACCGATCTACTCCGCCGCCGATTCCGGCGTTCAGAATTATCTAGCCACCATGACCCCGTTTCCGGAATATTTTGCTAATCTGGCTTTTGAAAATCACGGATTGCTGGCCAAACGCAGAGACAAAGACTCAGCGCCAACGTTGATCACCGGCTCCCAGTTCCCCGCCGCCTGGCTCTATCCCGGGTTGACCGAAATTCTTTATCGCCTTGAAGGCGGCAATGTTAAAAAGTATCCGGCGCGGGCCCACCGGCTGCTGATCGAGATGGAACCACCCAATCACTTAACTGCCGATGGGCGTGGTGAGTTCCAATGGTCGCCGATCTTGTTCGCGCGCGCCTATGAGGGGCGCTTAAAGAGTGAGAGTGACAGCCGCAATTTCTCCAGCCGCAAGGCGCGGACGCGTTTGGATTTGTCGGCGGGTACGCATTACTCTTACCAGGTGCGCGCGCTCGGAGCCGGCGGAATTCCCATTAGCAAATGGTCGGCGCCGCTGGATTTTGAAACTCCGCAGCCTCCACCTCCGGTGATCGAGCAGCCGGTTGTGGAGCCCCCGAAAATGGCCGAGCGCAAACCCGCCGCTGAGGAAAAACCCAGCACCGTACGGATCAAGGGTGACGCCGATAAACCGTCAATTTGGCAGCGCGTGGGTTGGTGGTTGTGGAGCGGCACTGGATACAATTTCGTCAACGTCAAACAGACCATCAACAACACCGCCGACGTTGAATATAAAAATACCAAAGGCCCGAGCGCCTATCTGGAGGCGGGTTACATGTCGAGCAATGGTGTCGGCGGAGTGCTTTCGTACAAGCGCACGCCCGGCGACGTGCGGGTTGATAATTATCCGGTGAACAAAAAGGATTTTATTTGGACCACCACCTCAGCGGAGGGTTTGTGGGTGGTGCCATGGCAAACACGGGTGTTAAATTTTCCGTTGCTGTGGACCCTGCGTGCGGGAGTTCAAAATCACTATTTCCCCTTTCTCTACGTCGAAGCCGGCAACCGCCTAATTCAGGGAACCAACCAAATGCTAACCGGCTCTTTGGGATTTTTAACGGAGACCGTGGGCGATAAAATTAAATATTATTTGAGCATGCGCTATCAGCAGCCAATGTCCTCCAGCACTGAGGGCGGCAACTCCTTTTCCGTAAGTCCCACCTTGGCCTTTGACGGTTCGGTGGGCGCTTCCTACAATTTTACGGAACGCTGGAAAACAGGATTGTTCTGGTACGGCCAGCTTCACTCTTACGATTTCCAATATCAATCCACTACCCAAACCAACTCCGGCAAACAATCCCTGTTCTTCTCCAACATGGAATTCCGCCTAGGCATCGATTTTTAGGGTTTTATTTTAGGCGCTCCATGGCTTCAACCAGTTTCGCGAGATTTCCCGATTCGCGGGCGGAGTGTCCGGCGTCGGGTGTGATATGCAATTGGCTTTCCGGCCAGGCCTTATGCAAATCCCAAGCGTTTTCTACAGGGCACACCACATCGTAACGCCCGTGAATGATTTCGCAGGGAATGTGACGAATTTTGTGAATATCCTCGAGAATTTGATTGTCGTGCCTCATCCAAATGCCGTTGATAAAGAAATGGCACTCGATGCGCGCGAAAGCCTCGGCGAATTCGTCTTCATCCATTCCCGAAATTAATTCGGGGTCCATCAGCAGCCGTGATGTTGAACCCTCCCATGTACTCCAAGCCTTGGCAGCCTGAAGTCTCACGTCGCGGTTGGTACTGGTCAGCCGTTTATAAAACGCGGAGACAAAGTCACCACGTTCTTCGAGAGGAATCGGCTTTACATACTCATCCCACACATCGGGGAAAATGTGGCTTGCGCCCTCTTGGTAAAACCATTTTATTTCTTTTTTTCGGCACAGGAAAATTCCGCGCAAAACCATAGCGCTCACACGGCCGGGATGTGTTTCCGCATAAAGCAAAGCCAAGGTGCTGCCCCAGCTGCCGCCAAACACGATCCAATTCTTGATTCCCAAAGTCTCGCGCAATTTTTCAATATCGCGCACTAGATCCCAAGTGGTGTTTTCGCGAAGTTCAGCGTGTGGTTTGCTTTGTCCGCAGCCGCGCTGGTCAAACAAAACAACTCGAAATGCTTTTGGGTCAAAATAGCGGCGGTGGGAGGGCTCGGTACCGCCCCCGGGGCCGCCGTGAATAAATAGAACCGGTTTTCCCTTAGGATTGCCGACCTCTTCATAATACAAATCATGTAAGTCAGACACTTTTAGGCGTCCGGTTTTGTACGGTTCAATTTCTGGATAAGGTGCGTACATTTATCGCTCCAAGATTGCGGTGACGCCCATGCCGCCGCCGGTGCAAATGGAAATTAGACCGCGGCCTGAGCCTTTGTCGTTTAAAATTTTCGCGAGGCCGGCCACGATTCGCGCGCCGGTGGCGGCA
>JANMVK010000353.1:0-2210 GCA_031392725.1 Pseudobdellovibrionaceae bacterium | reverse complement strand
CCGGCGTGAAGAACATTCCCACCGTGGTCTTGATCGCGCCGAGTCCCGGAGGCAAATACTCCACGGACTGCACGCTGCCTTTGCCAAAAGTATGGTCGCCACCGACAATCACGGCGCGTTTATAATCCTGCAAAGTGCCCGAGACAATTTCCGAAGCCGAAGCACTCACTCGGCTGGTGAGGACCACCAAAGGACCCGCCCAATCGACCATGGCGTCGGTGTCGCGCAGGGTTTCGTAGTTCATTCCATCCTGTTCCGGAGTTGAGCGCTGGCTTTGTTTCACCACATTGCCCGTTCCGAAAAACAATCCACCAATGTCCACGGCGTCGCGCAGGCTGCCGCCTCCGTTGTTGGATAAATCCAAAACTACGGCGTCGGCTTTGGCCTTCACGGCTTCAGCTAAAAGTTTTTTGGTGTCGGTCGCGGCCGAAGGACCATTCTTGCGGTTGTCGGCGTAAAACGAGGGCAAGTTCAGCAAGCCGATCTTCAGCTTCTGGCCGCCGATGTCGCGGTCCATATAAGTGATGCTCGCGGCTTCATCCTCCAGTTTAATTTTGTCGCGCACTAAAGTGAGCTCAAAACGCTCCGGATCCTTAGTGGATTTGCGTAAGATTTTAAGGCGCACTTCCGAGCCCTTGGGGCCGCGGATCAGCTTCACCACATCCCGCAATTCCATTTCAATCACATTTTGGTAAGTGCCGTCTTTGCCCTGAGCCACAGCGATGATTTTGTCTTTGGGTTTGAGCTTGCCGGAAGAATCGGCCGCTCCTCCCGGAATCAGCTGCTCAATCACAGTGAATCCATCCTGCGAACTGAGAGTGGCGCCGATGCCCTCAAGCGAAAGGCGCATTTGGATTTCGAAATCCTCCAGCGCGTCCGCCGACAAATAACTCGAGTGAGGATCTAAAGCGCGGGCGAAGGAATCGAGATAGGACGACAACAAATCTTCCTTCTTAAATTCCTGAACGCGTTTCAGAGCGCGTTCATAGTTGCGCACGATCTGTTGCTTGGCTTCTTCCTGCTTCATGTCGGTCGCCAGATAGCTGGCCACTTGGTACTGCATGTAAGTTTCGTGGAATTTGTTCGCCTCAGCCAGAGTCTTAGGCCGCGGACGGTCCTGGGGATCGCGTTGAATTGTGGTTTTAGGTTCGTATTTAAACTTCCCGCCTAAAAACTTTTTAGCGTAAGCCACGCGCTCTTCCACGCGTTTTACGAACATCTGATTAGACTTCTCGATGGCGGCGCAATCCTTGTTGTGGACCTTATCGAAAATCCCTTCCATCATTTTTTCCATGTCCTTGATGTCTTTTTCGAGGAGATAGAGCTTGGAGCCGTCGAGCCGTTTTACAAACTGCTCAATGGTTCGGGCTTCAAGATTTTTGGCGATCTTGGTGTAATTGACATGTTTCTCGAGGTATTTCGCTTGCACCGGATACAGATGCACGCAGCTTAATTCCAGCGTTGCGGATCTGGTGAACTGGGCTTGTGCCCAAGGGCCGGCGAGAGCGATGACTAAGAGAACAATTAGATTGCGCATGCTTTGTCCTTCAATAGATGTGTCATTACTTTTCGGCAGTTCTAAATTGTAAACTGACGAATCTATTGATTTTCTCACTTTTAAACGGAATTAGCCAGACTGGCCCTGTCTATCGGGTTTGCGTTATTCGTCAAACAGGCTTAATTGCGCTTCAGGCTGCAAAAGCTGGTCTTCGACTCGGTCGTGGAACACCTCATGTTTGATCATTTGGTCACCGTGGGTCTGAATTATAAAAAACGACATCTGCGGATTCTCGCGCTTCAACTCCCGCATTTCGCGCAGGATCCACTCGATATTGCGTGGATCATCGTCGGACATTCCAAAGCGGTGGTGGGGACTGTCGCCATAGACTTGCTTGGCCTGTTCAATCGCCGCGCGCAATGCCTTCTGCTTCAGGTGCGGAATCGATTGGCTCTCGGGCAGTCACCCTGCTGACCGGGATGGTGCGCCCGCTCATCCCGCCCGCCGACGCCGCCGAGGTGTGGTTCCAGCGGGCGTCGGAGTGGGACGGCGACCCGGAGCGCTGGGAATCGGCGGTGGACGCCTACGAGCGCGTGCTCGACATGGATCCGGGCTACGCGGCGGCCTGGAACAACCTGGGCCTCCTCCATCACCGGATGGGGCAGTACGAGCGGGCCGGGGAGTGCTACCGGGCCGCGCTCGAGGCCGACGA
>JANMVK010000142.1:0-1855 GCA_031392725.1 Pseudobdellovibrionaceae bacterium | reverse complement strand
CCGCGAGCTCGCAAGTAGCGAGGAAAAACTGGTGGAAGGTTCCCGGGTTGAAGTGGAAGATCCGCCGGGCAAGTACTTCATGCGCGTAGCCGCGGCCAATGACGCCGGTGAGGCCGTCAGCGCGTTCTCCGCAACCGCGGTGGTCACGATCGAAGCCGGATTCAGCATGGAAAAACCAAAGGCCATTACCCCCGGCCAAGGTGCCCGCGCTCCGAGCAGCGATGGCCGGCTGTCGGTTAAATTTTCTTGGAGTCCGGTGCCCACCGCGGAAATTTACTCGATCGAATTGGCCGCTGATCCCGAATTCACTCAGATCATTCAAAAGCTGCGCACTCCGCAGTCGCTATTTTTATTGAAACAAGCTCCACTCAAGGGCCGCGTGTTCTGGCGCGTCCGCGGTGAAGGCGCCAAGGGCAACTCCGAGTGGAGCGCTCCTTCCTATTTTGACGTGAGGTAAAGCGCGGTGATGCCCGCATCCAATTCGGCCAGCGCCGCCTCGATCTCTATGACTTTTAGTCCGGTGGCTTTGGCGGCCGACAGCAAACTGCTGGGTCCCGACATCACCAAGTGCTTCACGTAAATTTGGCCGTTATCGGACAGTGACCCCAGCATGCGCTGAACATCAACCCGGGACTCGGGCCGTTTCATAAGGCGCTCCAGCGATTCCAGAATTTTTATTTCTTGCAATTCGCCGGGCTTCGCCTCGCGGGCCATCAGGGTTTTTTCCTGGGCGGATAATTGCCGCCGGCTTTTTGATTGTTAGGCTGCTGGTGGCCGTGTTTTTTCGGGCTGCCGAATTTCTTCATGCCGTACTGTTTACGTTTTTCCGGATCGTCGCTCCGTTTTTCAACAGGAGCACCCTCCACTCGAGCTGCCTCTACGCGAGGCGGCCTGTGGTCATCACCACGGGCGTGGTGCGGACGGCTGTTGCCAGCGGGGTGACGGCCTCTAAAGCCGCCGCCTCCACCATGGCGCGGACGGCGATTGTCGCCACCATGCCCTTGGCGCGGCGGACGTCCGTCATCTTGTTGGCGCTCCTCGCGCACCATCTGCGGAGGTGCGCGGTCAGCGAAAACTTCAGGATATATTTGCGCGAGAAACCGGCCCACGATTTCTTCCTTGGTCATGCCTTCAATCGCCAGCTTCCAGTTTTCATCGAGCAATTCAACGGCTCGCGGGAATGTGCTTTGCGCCTTCAACTTGTCCAAAATCTTGCCGATTTTTCTAAGGCCCAGGGCTTTGCGCGTGGGAATTTCGCCTTCTTTAATTTTGCTTTTGGTCAGGCGTTCGATTTTGCCCAGAAGGTGGCGGTGGCTCGGCGTAACCAAGCTAATCGCAATTCCGGATTGTCCGCTGCGGGCGGTGCGCCCGATACGGTGAACGTAAATATCCAATTCGCGGGGAATGGAAAAATTAATGACGTGACTGATATCCTTTACATCGAGGCCGCGGGCCGCGACATCGGTGCACACTAGAGTGCGTAAACGTTTGGCGCGAAAGTGATTCATAATCTGCTCGCGCGCGGCCTGGCTCATATCGCCATGCAAGCAATCCGCCTTGTATCCCCGCTCGGTCAAATAGCGGGTCAAAGCCACAACCAACGCCTTGGTTTGGCAAAAAATCAATCCGTAAAATTCATCCGCGGCATCGATAATCTTGCACAGAACTTCAGGCTTATTTTTTTCTTGAGTAAGATAGAAAGCCTGCTCCACCGTCGACGACAGCATTTCGGTGCGGTTCACTTGCACCATCTTGGGCTGGCGTAAAAAATCATCGGCCACTTTGCGCACGGAGGGGCTCATGGTGGCGGTGAACAACCAAATGTTGGACTGTTCCCTGGGCGTTTTTGATAGAA
>JANMVK010000131.1:0-1358 GCA_031392725.1 Pseudobdellovibrionaceae bacterium | reverse complement strand
GCCTTAACCCGGCGCTCGATCACGCGCCTGACCTCGGGCTTCTTCTTGGCTTCAAGATGACAAATAGAATTCAAGCTCACCACGCCTTGCGACCGCAACGACCGGTCGAGCATATAGTTCAGCACATCTTTCTCAGACGCCGCTTTGGGCTGTTGCTCCCAATCAAAATGCCGCTCAATCAGCTCATATTTTTTCAACATGCCCACGCGCTCACTGATCACCAAGCGGCCGGTGTAAAATCCCAGCTGCAAAGCCCGTTTCGAGGGCTTGCGGCTGGCCCAATCATGACTTTTCTCAACTAAAACATCATCGTTGATATCGCGAATGGAAAGCGCACCGTCTTTTTTTATCAACCGCATGACTTTTTGAATTTCTGTTTTCTTCACCACGCCCAGCCATTTGCCAGGGGAGTGGCGCCGGCGCTTCATCTCGCCCAGATAAAACCGGAAATCTTTAGTCGGCACGTAGGAGAGCGCGTGAGTCCAATATTCAAACACACTTTTGTCCCGCGCCTGCGCCTGGTTGAGGTCGCGCGGAGAGTAGGCAGGAATGCGGTTAAACAAAATATGGTGATGGCAGCGCTCAATTACGTTGATGGTGTCGATCTGCACATAACCCAGATGCTCCACAGCTTTGCCAGTGGCCTCGGGTCCAGAGCCAAAGGGCTCCGCCACATCCAACTTCTGCGCGCGTATCCACAGTTTGCGGGCCACGCCCTTATCCATCACGTCCATGTTAAATTTCGTACTACAATTCCTTTTGGATATCTAACCCATTCATTCATTGCATTTTTAATTGCCGCGACCCCGCGCTACAAGACCGTATACAAAGGGGAACACATGAAACTCAACGCGCTCTTACTCACAACTCTCTTAACCACATCCGCCGCGGCCACACCGGCCTACCTCGGCGTGGTGAACAAAGCCGACGGCACCGCTTCATTTATCAATCTGGAAACTTATAAGACCGACTTTTTCGTCACGGCGGGTTATCTGCCCCATGAAATGGGCGGCTCGCCTGATGGCACGCACGCCTACGTCTCCAACTACGGAAAGGACCATGTGCGCAGTGAGAGTCCGCTCAACAAACCCGGCAATACGCTCACCTTAGTCGACATGCTGGCGCAAAAAACCGGAAAGGAAATCGACTTGGGTGTGGAGCCCTGCGGCCCCCACGGCATTCACAGTTCAGCCGACGGCAAACGACTTTATGTTACATGCGAGGAGCGCCAGGAAATCGTCGTGGTGGATGCGGAACGAAAACAAATGCTCCACTCCATTTCCACCGGTCAGAAGCAATCGCATATGGTGGTGGCCGACGCCGCGGAAAAGCGAGCCTATGTTACAAGTGTCGGGCCG
>JANMVK010000337.1:0-3078 GCA_031392725.1 Pseudobdellovibrionaceae bacterium | reverse complement strand
AAAACATCTCCAACAACGAAGAACTTTATCCGGGCGAAGCCGTGCGCACCTCCAGCAATTCGGACGCCACAATTTTACTGCGTAAAAACGGCGCGACCGTTCACCTTGAACCCGACTCTCTCGTGGTGCTCGAAGAAAACGACAAAGGCCTGACCTTGGATTTCCTGCAGGGAAATATGATGGTGGCCGGCGGCACCGGCGAGCTTACAGTTAAAACCGGTTCGGGTGAAATCACCATGACTTCAGCCGACATGAGCTTAAGCAAAGATTCCAACGGACAAATCAGCCTCGAAGTGACCAAGGGGCAAGCCGAATTAACTCAGGGCGGACAAAAAATCTCCCTGGAAAAAGACAAAGCCGCCGTGCTTTCGGAAAAAGGCGTGAGCGTCACCAAGGAGCGCCTGCAGATTCTCACTCCACAAGCCAACGAATCTATTTTGTTGAATTTAGTAAAAGGCGAAAAAGCCACCGCCACCTGGAAACAACTCCCCGCCGGTTACCGCGTGACCGTGGACACCGGACCCAGCCGTTCGCATTTCACCCGCACCTCTTTGGCCAGCGCCACCGGCGACAGCGGCACGGTGAGTTTTTCGGCCAAGCCCGGAAAATGGTTTTTACGTTTGAACGCCGAGGCCACGCTACCCAACTTGCCGAAACTAGCTCCGGCCATTATGCCCTTCGTAGTTGAACCCAAAACCCCGCCCGCACTACTTGAGCCGGCCGACAGCGCCGCTCTGTTGCGCAAAGATGCCGATGAGCCGGTCGCCTTCACCTGGATGAACCGCCACGCTTACGAATCCCAAGTGCTGGAGGCCGCGGCCGATCCTCTGTTCAAAACCATAAAAGCAAAGTTGGATTTACCGGGAAACGCCCGCACCGCCAGCGCGGTTCTCCCCGACGGCTATTTTTACTGGCGGGTCACCGGCTTTTTGAAAGTAAAAGACAAAGTCGAAGGCCTGTCCAGCACCGCCCTGCAGTTCGGCCTCAGTTCCAACTGGGAAGTCAAACCGCCCAAGTTGCTGACGCCCGTGCACCAACAACGTTTGAGTTTTATGGATGTGCAACGCAACGGCGGCGTAAATTTAAAATGGCAAGCCTCACCGGGCGTGAAACGCTTCCACACCACGGTCACCAAGCAAACTCCCGCCGGAGTTAAAACGGTTTTGGACCAAACCGGCGAAACCCCGCTGGCGAAAGTGGTCGACCCGGTGGCCGGCGTTTACCAATGGAAAGTGGCCAGCCTCGATCCCAAAGACGACAGCGAAAAAATATCGGAAGTATTTGAGTTCACCATCGACGAACTCCCGCCGCTGGAATGGGTCGAGACCAATCCCGACCACAATTACGAATTCTCCACGCCCACGCCAAGTTTAGTGGCGCAGTGGAAAGCTCTTGCGGTAGCCCCCGCCAGTTACCAATACCGCGTGGTGGCCGACGGCCAGCCCATTCAAGACGGAAAATGGCTGCAGACCAAACAAACTGTATTTGATATTTCGCTGCCACAGGAAGGCAAATATCAAGCGTCAGTGGAAGCTCTGAATGTTAAGGGTCAAGCCATCGCGGCGACCGACGTGCGAACGTTTAACATCAAGGCCCGTCCTCTGCTGCCCGCGCCCAAGTGGGCCGCCAACAGTCCTGAATTTTTTAAGTCCGACGCCAAAGGCAACCTCAGCTTCGGCTGGCAGGAAGTCGACGGCGCAAAAAATTATATAATGGTGTTTGAGAGCGACGAAGGCCAAGTGCTGGAGCAACGCACGGTTCAGCGCAATACGGCTTCTCTGGCGCGCCTCAAACCCGGCCAATATCAAGTGAAATTGAAATCGGTCGACGGCAATCAACGGCCGGGTCCACCGGGAGAAGCAAAAAAAGTAACGGTGCCGAATCTCAGCGATATTCGAGCGCCTAAAATTAAAACCATGAAAGTAAAATAACTTTTTGATTCAGCATCTGAGCTCGTTCATCATCACTGCTATTCTCCTGGCCACGCTAGGCCCCGGGCCGGCGTTCGCCGAGCCACGCGTGCGGCGCAATGTGGAAGTGGAGTTTGAAACAATTGAGGGCGCATCGCTCTACGAAGTCCAGATCACGCGCAAAGATGATAAGAGCAAAAAATCCCAGCGCTTCAAGTCGTCCACTCCGCAATGGTCCGCCAACGTAAAACCGGGTCTTTACTTGATGCAAACGCGCGCCTTCGATGACCGCGGCGCTCCCGGCGATTGGTCGCCGCCCACGGAATTAAAAGTTCGGCTGCCCGCGATTATTATCAACTCTCCAGCACCCGATGACGTAATCAAGTCTTCCGACGCCAAAACCACCGAAGTGAATTTTTCCTGGGAACCCGTCCCCGGCGCCAAAGGATATAAAGTCACCGCAAAGGGCGAAAACAATTCCTTTACTGAAGAAAAAGAAGTGTCAGAATCCAAATGGAACGGCACGATCCCGGTCGGCCACGCGGTTACCTGGAATGCCGTGGCCATTGACGAAAACGGCGAAGACGGCGAGCAATCCAACGAGCCTTACAAATTCCAGCTGAGCGGCCCGGCCTTAGCCAAACCAAAGATCGACAAGCCATATTCAAAATTTGTTCAGGAAGTAACCTGGGTGAAACCGGATTACTCCAACCGCTATTCCTACACTCTAACCCGCTACAATCCCGCAACCAAAGCGTGGGACGCAGTCGAGGGTCAACAGAATCTGACCGACAACAAAGTGGTGCTGGACATCTCGCAACCCTCAGGCCGCTACCGTCTCGGCGTACAAGCGCACGGCCCCTACCGCGAGGACTCCGCCAAATCCCAAATCGAATTTTATATGGAAGGCGGATTTAAGAACCAAGAGGAGTTTGACAAAGCCATGCTCCGCGACGGCATCACCAAGCCCTCGAAATATTATTTTATCGCCAGTTATTTGTTCACCATGATGGATTACTCCGAATCCGACCGGACCAATCTCTCAGCCACAAGTTTCAAAGCCAAAGGTGGCACCGGCCGCTTGGGCGCAGGCTACCAGGACCAGCGTTCCAAATGGGGCGGCTTCGGTATCGTCGATCTTAGCGGATTTGATATTCAAGGCCAAAGA
>JANMVK010000064.1:0-2593 GCA_031392725.1 Pseudobdellovibrionaceae bacterium | reverse complement strand
GGGCCGGGTACTCGGCGGAGAGATCCTTGGCGCCGAAATTTCCCGCTGGGGAAGCCTCCGCTAAGGAGATTTCCAAACCCGTGGTCATTATATTTGCCGGGCGAGGGTCGGCCCGTAGAATTTCACGCAATTCCTGAATGTCGAGCGGCAGTCTTCCGGTTGTCATTGTCAGGTACTGCAGGTCCGGATAGCCTCCGGAAATATTTTTTGAAAATTGTTGTGAAAGTTCAAAGCCAGCCGGAGCCGAGGGTCCTACAAAATCCACCAACGATTGATACGGCTTCTCCGCCAGCTCAACATCGCCCGCGAGAGTCTTGGCTAAAAGCACTTCCATCTTTCGGAGATTTTCAATTTTAAGGGCACGAATATGTGAGGCGGCGGCGGCCTCCCAGCCCGCGCGAGCTTCGGCCGGCAATGAGAGTTCATTCTTCAGGCGTGCAATGTGGGTTTTGAAAAACAAAATATTGTGTAAGCGGTTGAAACTTTTTTGTCCCGTGCTGTGGCGATTTTTTGCCCAGCCGCCGAGAGACACTATCGCCCGTGTGCCTTGTTCGAATGTGATGCTCTTGTGCGACACGGCTCGCGCCACATCGAGCGGTAAAATGGGGGCGGCGTGGACGGAGACTGTAGTCATCAGCAACGCAAAAACTAAATGCCGTTTCATACTAAGTCTTGTTCTTTCCGTTACGGCGGGGCTGCACTCCAATAGCGCGGCGATCAACGGTGTTACGGCTTCCCGGCGGAACGAAAACCTTAAATCCACGCGGCAACAGGGCGTTCTTACGATAAGCGGCCTGCAGGTCCAAGTTATACTGCAACAGCTGTTCTTTCTTCACGCCCACTAACCCCGGCAAATTTCGCGTTTTGGTGCGGCTTCCGAGTTGAACAACGGCGCGGTCTTGCAACGGTTCACGGGAAACATTTTTAAAAATTAAATCGTTATATTTCTCGGCGTACATTGCCGCCAGGAAACAAGTGAAGAAATTGCTCGAAGCAAATTGAAAATCACCGCGGTGATAGCGTTCAATAATAGTCGCTAGATCTTTCGATTGCGCTTTCCTCATGGCCACCCGGATATTGCCGATGCCATTGTTGTATGCGGTCACGGCGAGCGGCCATTGTCCGAGCGTGCGGGCGTAACTCCGCAGCAGATAAGCGGCGACGCGAGTGGCTTTCAGAGGGGAATTGCGCTCATCGATATTGTCGTCGACGATCATGTAAGCCCGTCCGGTGGCGGGCATAATTTGCCAGATTCCGCTCGCGCCGACTTTTGAATAGGCATTTTCATTGAAGCTGCTTTCCACGAACGGCAGGCGCGTGAGTTCGGTGGGAATTCCCTTAGCCCGGAACTCAGCTTCCATATGCGGCAGATACTTGCTGGAATTCACCAAGCCCCGCTGGAAGAAATCTTTTTGTCCAAGCTGTGAGCGCACATTCCGCGCGGCTTCCCGAAAGACGGCGGATCTTTTTCCTGGCACCGAGGCTAAGCGGTCATACAGAGCTTTTTCCAAACCGTTAATGCGGGAATAATTCTTGCGGAGAGAAAGTTTGATCAACGTCTCGCGAATTGTCTGCGCTTCGCGCTTGGCCAATTTTTCAGCGCGGTCACGGCGCAGCCACAAGGGTCCGCGGCTGTTCACTAAAGTCTGAGTGGTGTCGTAAACCTTGTAGACCACCCACGGATACAAAACGTGATGGATAATGTGATGAGCCTCGCCGTAGCGTGTGTAAACATCAAACCAAAACCAAGTTCGCTCCCACAATCCGTGGGGCACGCTGAACTCGGGCGACACGCGCGCTTGAAAATCACCAAGGATCTGAGTTTTTAAGTTGGTCCAACGCCGTATGCTTTCCGGCGATTGCAATTCGCTGCGGGGAGCATTGATCGGCGGTTCATCCATCGGCAATTGCATCAGGGGAAAGAACTCATGGGGGGTGTCGCCGTTGCCAGAATCAAGCAATGCGAGGCTCGCGGCATGGCCTCCGGTGGCCCCACAGAGCAGAGAAATAGCGATGATCCATGTGATTGCTGGGTTTTTAAGCATACATGATGCTGAGCAATATGTGGGCCTGGGGTATTTCTGGTTTAAAATAGTAAATACAGGAAGTTAATTAATAAACTGGAGCCCTAAAACGTCACCCGAAACCCGAATTCGGCCCTGTAGGGCGCAGTGTCTAATGCTCTATATTTGTTCCTAAGGGGGGAAATGGCTTCCCTTTTATTTTGAGATGAGATTATTCTTGTTGGCGAATCCAATTGTGGAGGAGAAGAAGGCATGGCTGATGTGTTAGTTGTTACCAGCAAAGTTAAAAAGTTCATTAAGGAAAAGGGCGGTTGCAACACCTCCGCTGAGACTATTGATGTATTGAGCAAAGCCGTTGAGCGTCTTTGTCAAAAGGGCGTGGATAGCGCCAAGGCTGACGGCCGCAAGACCGTTATGGCCCGTGATATCGTCATCGACCATCTCTAATCTATTGCGTTTGAAACAAGAAATCGGAAAAGGAAGTCTGTAACCGGGCTTCCTTTTTTCATTTTTGTTCTATGCTTCGTTGTCGCGTCCCTCTTTATTTTCTTTTGCCCTTCGTTACCGTG
>JANMVK010000741.1:0-11105 GCA_031392725.1 Pseudobdellovibrionaceae bacterium | reverse complement strand
CACAATAGCCGAAAACGCCCTCCATCTGTTGGGTGAAGTGGAAGTGGTCTTCGGCCTGTGGGCGGGGATCTATTTGGTGGCCCTTTCGCTGACCGAAGGCCCCGCGCAAAGCATCGCCTACCTTGAGCAGCTCAGGTTTGTCGAACCCGTGTTTGTGTTTGTGATTATGACCGTCGCCGCCACTCGTCCGGTGTTGGAGTGGGCGGGATTTTTGATCAGCCTGATCGCGCGTGCGCTGCCCTTACCAGCATCGATTAGTTTTTATGTCGTGACCCTGGTGGTGGGTTCGCTACTTGGGAGTTTGATCACGGAGCCCGCGGCGATGACCGTAACGGCACTTTTGCTGCTGGAAAGATATTTTCACCAGAAAATGTCGTGGCAGTTTCGCTATCTAACCTTAGGCACGCTGTTTGTGTGCGTGTCCATCGGCGGAACTTTAACGCCATTCGCGGCGCCGCCGGTGCTGATGGTGGCGGGGGTTTGGCAATGGGATCTCGCCCATATGCTGACCCATTTCGGTTGGAAGGGCGCGCTGGCCGTGGTGATCAGTAGCGGAGTTGCGGCCGGATTGTTTTTTAAAGAACTTAAAGGCCTGGCGATAGTGCCGAAGAAGAAATCATTCACCTCACCGCTGTGGGTGGGTCTGGTTCATATTTTGTTCTTGATGGGAATCGTCGTTTTCCATCAAAAGATGGTGGTGTTCACCGGGTTGTTTTTGTTTTTTCTGGGATTCGTGACGGTGACTCAGGAATATCAAGAGGAACTAAAACTCAAGCAAGCGCTGCTTGTGGCATTTTTTCTAGGTGGGCTTGTGGTTTTGGGACCACCGCAACGCTGGTGGCTCGAGCCGTTGTTGGCGGCACCGAATCCGGGAGCATTGTATCTCGGAGCCATTGGTTTGACCGCGATTGTCGACAATGCGGCGCTAACTTATCTGGGCGCGCAAGTTCCCGGTCTCAGTGAGATGTCTAAATATGCTTTGGTGGCGGGAGCGGTTGTGGGTGGAGGTTTAACGGTCATCGCCAACGCGCCCAATCCCGCGGGTTACAGCATTTTGAATTCGTCGTTTGGTAAAGAGGGAATTAGCGCGCTGAAATTACTGGGAGGAGCTTTGCTGCCGACCGGAATTGCGGCGCTGTGTTTCTGGGTGTTTTAATGGGTGGGGGTTTATGTGGTGATGCGTGAAGAACTAAAAATGATGCTGAAGAATATCGACGTGGAGAGCGCCTTGGGGATTTTGGCGTTGGCCGCCGTGGTGTTCGCCTTCTGGCCTCCGTTTATGCAATCTTACTACGTGCCCAAACTCAGTTTATTTTTTCTCGGCGCCGCGGTGCTGGGCTTGGTGCGGGTGTGGCGCGGAGAGAATTTGTTCTACACCCGGCCGCAGATATTATTTTTCGTAGGCCTCGCGTTGTTGGCGGGGATCGGAATGTGGAAGGGCATTGGCGCCGGCACCAGCTTAAAGGCAGGGCTGCTGTTCGCGGCGGCCGCGCTGTACTTGGGATATTTTCAAAGCACCACGGATCAACAGCGTAAAGAATTTGAAGTCGCAGTGGTGGTGTTCGCTTTAATGCAATCCATTTTAGTGTTTGCGCGCGTGCCCACCGGAACGTTTGGCAACGCTGAATTTTTATCGACATTTATTTTAATCGGATTCTTTTTGAGCTTACGTATGAACGTGCGTTTTTTGTGGCTGCCGTTGTTGGTGGCGCTGGCGCTTCTGCAAGTGAAGTCCTCGCTGTTTTTGCTCGCGGTGTTTTATGTGCGGCGCCTGTGGCTGGGCTTGGTTCCGTTAGGGCTTGTCGCGCTTTATTTTGAAGGCGCGGACCTGCGCGCGCGGGTTTTGACTTACTTGGCCTCGCTGCCGCCGTTTATTGAGTCGCCGATCATCGGCCACGGCTTGGGGCAATTCAAAAATCAATATGTGGATGGCCTGTTTCATTTGTTTTCCTGGTTCCCGGCGCTAATCAAGCCGCTCAGCGCTTACACGGGTCCAATTCACGACGCGCATAATATTTTCGCTCATTACGCGGTCGAGGGGGGAATCATCGGCATCGGAGTGGCTGCAGTTTATTTGCGCTCCAGTTTGCTGCCGTTCGTGCAGCGGCCGGATGAGGAAACCTATTGTGGTTTTGTGCTGGGCGCGAAAGCGTTGATCACGGCGGTGTTTAGCTCCATCAGCGGTTTGCTGCTGGCGGCCTACTTTGGCAAAGTGGCGCGTCCGCTGAATGCGATTGTCATTCCGCGGCCGCTGCTGGCTGTCGCCGCGGTGGCCATGATCTGGGCCACGGTGATGTGCGGTTCGGAGATTTTTGTTACGCGCGGAATGGCGCAACTGCGCTCACGCGACCTTCCGCATGCGGAGAAAAGTTTTAGAATGGCTTTGAAATTTGACCGGTGGAATGACCGCGCCGTCTTAGGCCTAGCTTATTTGGCCGCAAGCCAGGGCCAGAAGCAAAAAGCAGTGGCGTTTTTGAACCGCTGCGAGGACCGGACCGTGAACAGCCGGCGCAAAGCCAGTTTTGTGCGCCGGGATATCGGGGATAGCAAACGCGCTGAGCAGGATTTGGTGTATCTCGCGCAAGCGTTTCCCGATCACATGACCAACTACCGCGTGCTCGCCGAGCTGGCCTTTAAGCGCAAGGATTTCCGTGCGAGCCGCGCTCTGGCTGAAAAAGCTCTCGCGCTCACGCCACGCGAACCACTTGCGGATTTGGAAGTGAACCGGTCAAAGGCGGCCAAAGTTTTGTTGGAACTTCAACGTCATGAGTAAATTGATTTTGTGAAAGCCGCGATTTTCAGCGCCCAAGGCGAACATTCTTTTTCTAACGAGCAACTGCTGCGGTTGAAGGCGGTGAAGCCGTCCTTTTTCACGGCCACTCGCCAATTGGGTAAGGAAGAATTTTGTCACCTCGCGCGTGAGTTTCCGATTCTGGCCCTGACCCGCCGGTCACTGGCGCAATTGGACAAAGATGTGTTAAATCATTTGCCCAAACTTCGGGGCGTGGCGGTGTTTTCGACGGGTGTGGAGTGGTTGGATGTGGCTCATCTGAAAGCCTTGGGAATTTTATTCCGCCCATTGATCGACTATTGCTCAACCTCAGTGGCTGAACACGCGCTTGGCATGATCTTAACTTTCTCCCGCCGTTTGCATTTGAGCGACGCTAAGGCGCGCGGGCAGGTGGGTGCCAATGTTTCGCTTAGGGGCTTTGAGTTGGAAGGCAAAACTCTGGGGATTTTGGGCTTGGGGAAAATCGGCAATAAGCTGGCGCGCAAAGCGTCCGCGCTGGGAATGCCGATCTCGTTCTTTGACCCCAAATTTAAGGTCGGCGGTTATCCGGCGCTCACTTTTGAAAAGGTTCTGCGGCTATCGGACTTTGTGGCCGTGTGCTGCCCAGATCAAGGGCATATTTTAATCGGTGATCAGGAAATCGCCCTGATGAAACCGGGATCCTATTTAATTAATACTTCACGCGCAAGTTTGGTGGACACGGACGCCGTGGTGGACGCGATCAGATCCAAACATCTAGCGGGCTATGGCGTGGACGAGATTGTTTTGCCCAATCCGAATCTTGAGCCCGGCCGCTTATTGCAAACTCATCACACCGCTTGGTATTCCAACGAAGCCTTGGAGCGTGGCACTGAGATGTGGGTGGGTAATATCATTACGCTTCAGCAACAGTTGTCACGCCAAGCGTCCCACCGTCCGGGTGAGACGCTCAGAGTTCTCTAAAAATATTTAGCCGCCGCCGGACAGCTCGATGCTGACCGTGCCTTGCGCGCAATTGGACGGATTGGCTTTTTCACAAATCCGGTAAAGCAATTTGTAATTGGTGGAGTCGACTTTACCCGACAGCTTGACCGCGCCATTGGCATCGAGCGAGATTTTGCTTGAGGTCGAAGACACCTGACTGAGTGAAACTGTGGCCAACGTGGCGCGGGCGCCGTTCAAAGTGTCATTGCTGAGTACATTGGCGATTAAGGTCGCGGCTTTTTTGCTGGAGGCGCGAACGTAATCCGGACCGGCATAGATCAAATTATTTCTGACTTCCACGCGGACCGTGGCGCTATCGCAATTGGCGGGAAATGCTTTCTCACAAATTTTGTACACTAGCGAATGGGAGCCGAGTGCCGCGCCTGGGCCGATCGAGACGGCTCCGGTCTCAAGATTAAGAGCGATATCCGCGCTCGCGGTCGGGACCAGCGACAGGTTGACGTTGTTCAAGGTAGCGGGTTGGCCGCCAATCGTGTCGTTGGCTAATATATTTGGGTGACTGATGCCGCCCGACGGAGACAATGGCTTTCCCACATCATCGACCGCGTTGATGGCTTGCGGTTGGGGCGGAAGCGGAATATTGGGATCGCGCCACAGAAATGCGCCGACATAGGGTGAGCTGGAAGCGCGGTCGCCCATGGGTCCGATGCCGAGTGAGCCATCAATGGACACCGGAGTGGAACCGGTGCTGGCATAGCCGACCATAGGAACGCCGTTGATATCGAGGGTGGCGGTGAGGCCTGCGCCATATTCGCTGGTGGCGTAAGTTAGGTAAAACGCTTGGGTCGGCTTGATGGTGGCGAAAAAATTTGAAGCATAGAAGAAAAACGCTTGGCCGGATCCGCCATAGGACGGCACCGGATCGGCACTCTGAGTCTGACGAATTTCGGGATAGGATTCTTCAAGCAGGTCCACCACTTGATCTTCCGTGGCCCACACCCAGCCGGCGAGACTGCCTGAGCAGGGCGTTTGCCCGTCTCTCGGGCACTGCGCCGCGAGTTGGTTGAACGTAATTCCAACTGTATCTTTCAGTTGCCGGAAAAGACGCGCTTCCTGTGCGTGAACGAATGGACTTAATAGAAGTCCCAGCAGTAGCAGTGACCGCATAAATTACCCCTTGGTTGTTCAGCTCGGGCCATTCAATGACGTCTTCACAAAGCCGTATGCCGATGTTAAAAATCTCAAGGGGATAATGATTGCAAGGGTAAGACCGGGCTGCGGGCGTGATTTTAGCGAGTCGTGCGCATCTGATTCCACTTAGACTTGCTCCTTTTCCTTTACACGCGTATCGACCGTTGACGTATCTTTATGGGACTCAGTGGCGGGCGTTTTGGAGTCTTCACAGCCTGGCGCCGGACTTTGGTCGGCTTGATAGATATTAACTGGCGCACTATTCTGTGGGCGAAAGAGTCATGAACTCTCGTCACATTCTTAAAACCCAAATGCCTTGCTGCCACCCGTACGTCCATGTACTTGGCGCAGCCCTTCGCGGGACGCGTCCGCTCTGCTTAGGTGACATCAAGGCATTTGGGTTTTAAGAATGTGCCGAGAGAACACGCTCATTCGCCCCCACTATAAAGCGCAGATTCAATATATAAGAGAACACAGAGGATACCGTCCCTTTTCTAATGATTGGCTCACTCCGCTGTGGCCGAATTATTTGTGCTCTTGGCACCGCCGGTAATTTCAAAATTAATATTCATTGATGTTACCTAAGCAGCGCGGACGCGTCCGCGAAGCGGCTGCGCCAAGTACATGGATGTACGGGTAGCAGCGATGAATCTGAATTGCGAAATTCCCGGCGGTGCCAAGAGTTCAATGGCTTTCGCCCACAGTGTAGTGCGCCAGTTGTTAAATGTCTTGCTCGCCCAGCGTACAATTTTTCCCCTTCAAGGAGCCAAATTCGAGTTACGTGCGTAAATTCACTAGGTTGACTCTTAGTACTCCTTACCTGGCGTGGCCTATCTCCCGAAGTCAATTCATCCCGCAGATTTGGTGTCCGGCACTTTGTGGGTGCTTAGTCCACTCAAGAGGAGTAACTACATCCAATCGGGAGAATCTGTGGCAACAAAATACAATCTGAAAAAAAATGACTTAAAGGCTCAGGTCGCGCTTGAAAAATCTAAGACCGGTATTGACGGTTTTGATGAAATCACCGGCGGAGGATTACCGAAAGGTCGTCCGACACTAATTTGCGGCGGGCCTGGTTGTGGGAAAACCCTATTCTCGATTGAGTTCTTAGTCCGTGGCGCAACCCAGTTTAACGAACCGGGAGTGTTTGTTTCTTTCGAGGAAACCGAAGGTGAACTTACTAAGAATGTGGCGTCGCTTGGATTTGATCTTAATAAGCTTCGAGCTCAGAAAAAAATAGGTTTGGAGCATATTTACGTCGAACGCAGCGAGATTACCGAAACCGGCGAGTACGACCTTGAGGGCCTGTTTATCCGGTTGGGATATGCAATTGATAAAATCGGTGCGAAACGAATTGTACTCGACACCATCGAAGTGCTGTTTGCCAGCCTCGGCGACGAGGGGATTCTTCGTGGGGAAATACGCCGGCTGTTTAGGTTTTTAAAGGAAAAGGGCGTTACCGCCATAATTACGGCGGAACGGGGCGAAGGCTCTCTCACACGATACGGCATCGAGGAATACGTTTCCGATTGTGTGATCTTGCTTGATCACCGCACTCATGAACAGCTGACCACGCGGCGCTTACGGGTGGTAAAATACCGAGGATCCTCCCATGGAACTAACGAATATCCTTTTTTAATTAGGTCTAGCGGGTTTTCGGTAATGCCGGTGACCACGATGGGCCTTCAAGCGCAAGCCACTGAGGCCCGGGTGAGTTCCGGCATCCGGCAATTGGACGAAATGCTCGAGGGCCGCGGATATTTCGTTGGGAATACGGTTATGATCTCAGGGCCCACGGGTAGTGGCAAAAGCAGTTTTGCCAGTCACTTCCTCGAATCTGTCTGCGGCACCGGAAAACGATGTCTTTATTTTTCTTTTGAGGAGTCCGCGCCTCAGATCATCCGCAATATGAAGTCGATTGGGATCGATCTCGCAATTTGGGAGAAAAAGGGCCTGCTTAAGTTCGATGCCACCCGGCCAAGTTATTACGGCCTTGAAATGCATTTGGCTCAGACCATCAAGTTAATCAATGAGTTTAAGCCTAGTGCGGTAGTGATTGACCCACTGACAGACCTTACGAGTATTGGTTCTCCGAATGAAGTTAAGCTCATGCTTGCAAGGTTGATTGATTACCTTAAGAACAAAGGGATCACCACCATCCTCACGGGTTTACGCAGTTCAACTGATTCGGGCAAGGATGATGAGACCGGCGTTTCATCTCTGGTCGACACTTGGATTTGCCTGAATACCGTCCATTCAGGTGGTGAACGGAATCGGACAATTTCCATCGTAAAGTCCCGGGGTATGGATCACTCAAACCAGGTTCGTGAGTTTCTATTGTCGGATTCGGGCACGAACTTCGTTGATATCTACCTGGGTGCGGCGGGTGTGCTCACCGGGTCTATGCGGCTGGCGCAGGAAGCTAAAGATTTGGCGGAAGCGCAAGCGCGGTCACAGGAAGTTGCGCATTTAACCGCGCAGTTGGAGGGTAAACGGAAGTATTTCGCAGCTCAGACCGCGGCAATTGGTGCGGAGTTGAAAGCGACTGACGCCGAATTGCTAAAAGCTCTTTCACAATCAAAATTGAAAGAAGAACGGGCGCGGTTGGACCGGATCGACATGGCGGCTAGCCGAAAGAAAAAAACAGTCGCTAGTAAATCAATGCGGCACAGTGCTGCGAGAAATGGGTCGGAGCCTACGCCTTGAAAAAAGCACGGGCTTCAAAATGGCATCTTAAGCTTTATGTCGCTGGCAAAACTGGACGGTCGGAGACGGCCTTGCAAAATTTAAAATTTCTTTGCGAAGAACACTTAAAAGGTATGTATAAATTGGAAGTCGTGGATCTGTTAAAACATCCTCAACTGGCCAAGGGCGATCAGATTTTTGCCATACCGACCTTAATCAAGAAAGTGCCAAAGCCCGTCAGGAAGATCATTGGCGACCTCTCGGACATGGAAAAAGTGTTGGTAGGATTGGACCTGAAACAGATTGGGGCTACTTAACGATGACGAAACTCGGCGTGCTGAAATCTAAAAGCAAAGACCAAAAATATCTTCTTCGGCTCTACATTACGGGCAATACCCCGCAATCGTTGAGAGCCATCCTCAATATTAAGCGGATCTGCGAGGAGCATCTTAAAGGCAGATACGATTTAGAAGTGATTGATATCTATAAAAAACCGGAGTTAGCCAGAGGCGAACAAATTATTGCGGCTCCCACACTGATAAAGTCTTTGCCTCATCCGTTGAGAAAACTTATTGGGGATCTATCGAACGAAGACAAGGTTTTACTAGGACTTGATCTTCGTGCAAAAGGGAAGCGTCCGGGTCAAGTGAGCCCAAATGCCGGCTGAAAGTGAAACTTCAAAGCTCAAACGCCGGATCAGGATTCAAAAAGCTGAGATCACGGAACTAAAAGAGACAATGAAGGCGATTCAAAATGGCGAAGTGGATGCGCTGGTGGTTTCGGGGCCGTCTGGACAGCGCGTCTTTACCCTCCAGTCCGCCGAAAAGCCCTATCGGGAATTAGTTGAAGCGATGAATGAAGGCGCCTTCACGATTTCTCCCGATGGGACAATTCTCTATTGTAATGCCCGGTTCGAGTCCATGACTCGAGTGCCGTATGGAAAGTTAGTGGGTTCAAATATTCGAGATCACCTTCTGCCCGAGAGTCATCTGGCCGTTCAGGCCCTTTTTGAGCGCAGCCGACTGGCTCCTTCAACAGCCGAGATTGGACTGCGCGTGGGACAGCAAAAATCATTGGCGGTGCAATTGTCAGTGAGTGCCATTGATCTCATTGGCAACGATGGCTTTTGTATTATTGCGACGGACCTTTCAGCACAAAAGCAAAACGCAATTCTTTATCAACAACAGGAATGGCTTGGCACTCTGCTTGGCCTTCTCCCCGTGCCGTTGGTGCTGTTAGATTCAGATCTGAAGGGGTTTACTTTTATTAACGCCAAGGCGAGGGAAGTATTGGAAGACTCTCTCGGCCACGGGAAGAGCCAATCCGTGGTGCCCATGCCACTGGCCTTTGAAAACTCAAAAGGTGGGGTTTCAGAAATTCGTGATTTGTTAACTCAAATAAAAAACACCCAGCACGCGATGGGTATCGAAACCATCTTAACCACTCGCACACGAAAAATTCCGGTTCTGTTATTTTCTGAAATTTTGCCCGCAATGCATGGCCGCGAACCGGCCAGGCTGCTGATGTTCCAGGATGTATCCACCATCAAGCAGGCGCAATTGGACCTGTCTTTGGCCCTTAAGGGCCGGGATCAATTTATGGCCGCGCTGTCGCATGAGCTGCGCACTCCCATAAACGTGATTCTCGGCTGGATCAAGCTGTTAAGGGAGAATCCATCGGACGAGGCCATGGTGAAACAGGCCGTTGATACGCTGGACCGCAATGCGGAGTTACAACGTGACCTAATTGAAAACCTTCTCGATATGTCCAGAATTGTTACGGGAAGCCTTGGTCTGCAACTGGAGTCTTTGGATTTGAAAGCGGCCGTGCGCGACAGTTTGATGTCGTTGCATCCGAAGGCCGAAGAAAAGTACATCGATCTGCAAGTGGATGTCGAGGGGGAGAATGCGAATGTGTGGGCCGACGCTAATCGAATTCAACAATTGATCTCTAATCTTGTGCAGAACGCGATCAAATTTACACCCCCACATGGGAAGATTGTTGTAAGTGTCCGCACCGATCAAATAACTAAAATGGCTTCGATCAGCGTACACGACAATGGCAATGGGATTGATCCTCTATTTCTTCCCCATGTCTTCGAACAATTTAAGCAAGAGAACATGACGACCAGCAGAGCCTATGGAGGGCTCGGTCTAGGCTTAACTATTTGTAAATCTATTGTGGATCAGCACCATGGCAAAATTGCCGCTATAAGTGGTGGGGCTGGGCAGGGAGCCACGTTTACCGTTCTATTGCCGCTGTCCGAGCAGCAGCAAAAATCCGAACTGCATCTTTCGCCCTTGCCCCTAGATTCTGATCTCAGAGGCCTGAGGATTTTGCTGGTCGATGATTCGCCCGATAATTTGGCGCTGTTTACGATTTGGCTGCGGGAGTGCGGTGCCAATATCAAAACTCTAGATTCAGCCAATGGCGTGATTGAAGCGCTGAAATCTTTCAAACCCCATGTGTTGCTGAGTGATATTAGTATGCCTGGTGAAGATGGTTATGCCCTGATCGCTAAAGTCCGGGCACTTTCCAATGACAAAGGTGGAGAAGTACCCGCAGGTGCTCTCACCGCTAACGCGCGCAATGAAGACCGGGATCAAACTCTAGCTGCTGGATTTCATCTGCACATTCCAAAACCCGTTACCAGCAGCCGATTATTAGAGGCCGTTAGATCTTTGGCGGAGATTGGCCGCCATCAGTTCCACAAAGACGCCTACACGAACTAGTCGGGCTGTTTACTTTTTTAAAACCTGGTGAGATCCAATTTCAGCTGCTGTCCCAGCCATAGGGCATGTGCGGTGTGATCTATGAGATCGTTGCCGGTTTCTGGATGAATCAGCACTGGGTGATCTCCGTGATTCAGCATCAGGAAAGGCACAATTTCCGAAAAATGTAGGGGATTGAAATTGATCTCAAACATGGGAACGGGATGGGGTCCGATCGGACGGTCGATCAGTTGCCCCCAATGCCGAAGTTTAGGTCCAAACTCTTTTCCGATTAATATCCGGAGCGCTTCCGCGCTCCCCCGAGTGTCGGCGCCAAAATAAATATGGGCGTGATATCCGGCAATCAGATCGTTATCGCTTTTTCAGAACAGTGGCGAAGGCGTGATTGCCAACGGCCCGGCCTAGCTGCTGACCAGATTGATTGTCGAACTCGAAGTGAATTCCGCCGTAGATCCGGCTGCGGCCCGCCTCGGCCGCGGCTTCGGCAAGGCTGTTGAATCGGCGCGTGACTCCCGGCAAACTCGTAGACTCCAAGGAAAAGGGAATCGCTTCGCCGTTGAAGTAGGCCTCAAGCAAAGCCTGAGAGGCGCCGGCGAAGGTGCTATGGCCGCTCACAAAAGTGGGGAAGTAGGGCGTAAAAAGTAACGGTTCCCAAGTGGTATAAACGCCGAATTCTCGCAAAGCCGTTACTGGCCGCCATAACCAAAAGGAAAACTTGGAATCCCAACAGCTGATTCCAGCATCGGCCATGGCAACGTTAAACAGCGCCAGCAGATGGGCCG
>JANMVK010000717.1:0-1379 GCA_031392725.1 Pseudobdellovibrionaceae bacterium | reverse complement strand
CCATTACTCTAAAAAAACTCGCCGACTGGACCATCTCCCATCACTTTAAGAAAATTGATGTAACCTCGCCCACAGCCTATGCGGATTGGTTCAAAGAAATTTGCGAATCCACCGCCCGCTTAATGGCGGAGTGGTTGCGGGTGGGATTTGTCCATGGGGTGATGAACACCGACAATATGTCGGTCCTCGGCCTCACCATAGATTACGGTCCTTACGGATTTCTCGATTCTTACGACACCAGTTGGACACCCAACACCACCGACCTTCCCGGTCGCCGTTACTGTTATGGCCAACAGCCTTCCGTCGGATTGTGGAATATGGAACGGCTGTCGCATGCTCTTGGTCCACTGTTCACCACTCCCGAGCCGCTCAACGCGGGGCTCGAAGCCTTCGCGCGAACTTACGAAACTTCGTTTTTGAAAATGATGGCCGGCAAGCTGGGGTTAAGAAAAATCGACGGCCCGGAGGATCTCAAGCTCGTCAGTGATTTGGATAAACTGCTGCAGGATGCGGAAACGGATATGACCATCTTCTTCCGCGGCTTATCCGCGGACCAGGATGCATTTGCCTCCGTGAGCCGCGGTTTTTATGGGACGCCAGCGGAGGCGCATTGTGAGCAGCTAAAACAGTGGCTGGTCCGCCTGCAGGCGCGGGTCACCACCGATCAAATGCATCCGCATGACCGCCGCAACTTAATGAACCAGATGAATCCCAAAATCATTCCGCGCAACTACTTGCTCTACAAAGTGATTGAAGATGTGGAGAAGGGCGACTTGTCATCATTTGAGAATTTGTATGCGGCGTTGAGAACACCGTATGATGATAACCCTAAGTTTGACTCACTGGATGTGAAGCGGCCCGATTGGGCGCGCGAGACGCCCGGCAGTTCGACGTTGTCTTGTAGTTCTTAAGAACGGTTAGCGGATTCCGCCCTCTTCAGAGGCAGGACCGCGGTTCCCGACATTGCGCAAACCAACTTGGTCATTTTGCGTCGGCAAGGCGCGAGCGGCGGCAATATCAGCTTGGCTTTGTTGCGGCACTGAGGATTGCGGCGGATCGTAGTGCATGGAACGCGGATTGGCGGCATCAGCTGCCAAGGCGGATTGTACTCTCATACTTTGCTTTTTTAAGTCAGCGCGGGTGACCGCAGCCACTTGCACGCCGGCTCCGGTATTGGTTCCGGGAGGCAAAACAGCTCCACCAGGACCAACCAGGACGTTGCCGTTTTGACCGATGTTCTGAATAAACGGCAATTGTCCGGGAGCTCCAGCCTGCGCCATTGCGGCCGCTTGGCGGGGGCAGGCACCGGTGGGATCAAATAAACAAGCGTTGATCATGGCCTGTTGAGATGGCTTCTTCTTGCCACAGCCAACACTGGC
>JANMVK010000477.1:0-2208 GCA_031392725.1 Pseudobdellovibrionaceae bacterium | reverse complement strand
CCAGCCTTATAGAACATGGACCCTTTTTGAGCCTGTCATCAGAGCAGTGGTTTGAACGCCTCAGACGCATGCCCAACAGAATTCAATTGTCATGTCTTTGCTTATGGTAATTTCCAATTCCTCGTATGCCGAGTTTCGCCTGGCCTGTGGAGCGGAAGAAATGCTCAGCGGCGGGCAATGTGAGCAGCACAAATCCTGTGGCCCCGATTTTTTGGGGCACAAGGACTGGGACCTGCCAAAAAAAGCCGCGGTCTGAAATCTGTTCACGCCACCCGCCAATCAACTGCGGTTAAAACCGCCGCCACCCGCGGCTCAACCGTTGCAATGTGCGACCTCGAACATTTTGTGGGTGAAGAATTACACCGGGGTCATTTATGAAAAACATTTTGGTATTGGTTTTAGCGTTTGCCGCTAACTTTTCCTTTGTCTCGAAGGCCGCTGCTTTTGCCACTCACGATATGCCACCTGCCAAAGTCATCCTTGTGGCATCGGCCACACCCAAAGCCTACGGCGCTCCCGTAAAACTGGATTTATCCTACAACCGCTGCGTTGAGCGCGGTCAGGACGACTACAAAACCACCCTGTTCTACGAAGAATTCGACAGCATGAGCGAGTGCCTTAAATCCAAGGACCGCGGCTAGCCACCTACAAATATGGAACCGACTTACATTTTCCGCTAGAAGTGCCGTCCCTCGTCACCGCTCCCCTCTCCAAACCAAATAAAATCGATTTGAACGTTTTTCCGCATGGTCAGTGGATTGCATTTTCCACCGGACCTGAGGGGCGTGCCCTTTAAAATTAAAGGACGAGGTTTGTTCTATGTCACGTATGCTGTTCGTAATTATCTCGATGAGTGTAGGAATCACGGGTTGTCAGAACGCCAAGTTTGGCGGGAAGAAATCCGCGCCTGCCGCGGCTCAGGCCGCTCCTGGACCGCAACGGCCGCCGCCGCCTATATATAATCCTCCGCCCCAATTGACCGACGATACGGGTGGAATGGTTCAGCAGCCTAACCAGCCGCCGCCCCCGATTTACGTTCCGCCGGGCAATCCGCCACCGCGGAATCCGCCCCCGCAAAATCCTCCGCCGATTTATATTCCGCCGAACAATCCTCCGCAGCAACCGCCGCTGCCGCCTCCGATTGATGTTCCGCCTCCGCAACAGCCGCCGCTGCCACCGCCCCCGGTGAGCCCGCCGCCGCCTATTACACAAGAACCGCCGCCCCCGATTCACGTGCAACCACCCGCACAGCCGCCCGCGATTCCGCTGCCACCGCCCCCGGTGACAACCGCGCCGCCGCCCGTGACTCAGGAACCGCCGCCTTCGCCTTTGATTCCTGGTGCTCCCGCTCAACCGCCGGCTCCTTTTATTCCGCCGCCGGTAACAACTGTGTTGCCGCCGACCAATTGGACGGAACCGCCCGCGGTTCCGCCTGGTCAGCCGCCGGCACAGCCGCCGCCCGTAGCTCTGCCGCCCCAGAAAGTGGAGCCGCCGACTATTGTTGACTGGAATGAGCCGCAGCCCCTGCCCGTTGACCCCAGACCGTGTAATGACCCGGTCAAAGGTTGCGGAACACAAGTGGTGCAGCCCGAGCCGCCGCCTCCGCAAGAGGATTGCCGCAATGCCACCAATTGCACTCCGCCCGATCCGATTCGCGGCAAGTGCACGGCTGAATTGCGTGTTGATAAGAAGAGAAACAAACTCGACATCTTGTTTGTGGTCGACACTTCGGCATCGTTACGCCGCGGTGGCGTGCGTAGCATTGAAGATGGAGAGTTGGTGCAAATCGCCCGCGGGATGAAAGAGT
Source organism: Pseudobdellovibrionaceae bacterium (assembly GCA_031392725.1). Taxonomy (GTDB): domain Bacteria; phylum Bdellovibrionota; class Bdellovibrionia; order Bdellovibrionales; family UBA1609; genus JALHOQ01. The sequence continues at coordinate 401 of JANMVK010000477.1, read as the reverse complement.
TCGTTAAGAATTTGGATCCTGACACCGATTACCGCATTGCCGTTATGACCGGCCACGGTCCCGCTTCGCGCTTCCACGGTAAATTGATCGGTGGAGACGAAGGCGCTGTGCTCGACTACAAATCTCTCGCCCGTGAAGGCATGAGCCGCGCGCAAATCGAGCGCGAACTCGCCCGCATTCTCGAGCGTAAGATGAAAAACATTCCGAATGAGAGTGGTGGAGCTCAAGGCGAAGCGATGATGCTGGCCCTTTATGATTCCATCACCAAGCCGGGATTGCTCAGCGCAATCAAAGCCCAGGGCTTCTACCGCGCTGACGCGGCTTTGAATGTGATCATCGTCACTGACGAACAAGATGTTTGCTTTAAGTACGAAGGCACTCAGTTCCAGCCCACGCTGAAA
>JANMVK010000446.1:0-2019 GCA_031392725.1 Pseudobdellovibrionaceae bacterium | reverse complement strand
CCCGACATGGCGATAATCTCTAAGTGGGCAAAGCGCGAGCTCAGGCGCCGGATCACTTCCACGCCCTCGGTGCGCTCCAGATTGCCGGTCAGGTGGATGTCTACTAATGCGGCATGAAAGCCCTTTTCAGGCAAATCCGCGGGATTTTGCGTGGCCATCATTCGCCATTGCTCCGGAAGGGCAAGTTTGACGGATTGAATCACCAAACTGTCATCGTCGACAACCAGGAGGACTAGTTCTTTCATAAGCTAAAAATATGGGATAAAAGAATCTATGTCATTAAAAGTTCTGCTGCTTGAGAATGTTCACCCTTGCGCCCGCGAAGCGCTGGTTGAGGAAGGTTTCACCGTCGACATTGAGAAGTCGGCGCTGACTGAGAAGCAATTGAACGAGCTTCTGCCGCTCTATCAGGTCCTTGGAATCCGTTCCAAAACTCAACTCCCGGGCAAGGTTTTAGCCGCTAACCATCACCTTATGGCGGTGGGGGCATTTTGCATCGGCACCAATCAAATCGATTTAATTGAGGGCAACCGCGTGGGCATTCCGGTCTTTAATGCGCCGTACAGCAACACCCGCAGCGTGGCTGAGATGGTGATCGCCGAGATGATCGCGTTGTCGCGCCAATTGGGCGACGCCAATTCCGCCGCCCACAAGGGCGAATGGCTGAAGTCGGCTAAAGGATCATATGAAGTTAGAGGGAAAACTCTAGGAATCGTCGGCTACGGCCATATCGGCACCCAAGTGAGTGTTATGGCGGAGTCGCTCGGCCTGAGGGTTATTTATTTTGATATAATTAAAAAATTGCCTCTCGGCAACGCGCGCAGCATGGAATCCTTGGATGAATTGCTGATGAACTCTGATTTTGTGACGTTGCATGTGCCCGAAACGCAGCTCACTAAGAATATGATGGGCGCGCGCCAGCTCGACAAAATGCGGGCAGGAAGTTTTCTGATTAATGCCTCGCGCGGATCGGTAGTGGACATCGCATGTCTCGCGGCCAAGTTGAAATCGGGCCATGTGGCCGGCGCAGCGGTGGACGTTTTTCCCGATGAACCGCAAAGCAATGACGACAAATTTATTAGCGAACTGCAAGGCTTGAAAAATGTGATCCTCACGCCCCACATCGGCGGCAGCACGGAAGAAGCGCAAGAGGCCATCGGCCGTGAAGTCTCCCAAAGCCTGATTTGGTTTTTGAAGTTCGGCGTGACCTTGGGTTCGGTCAATTTTCCCCAGGTCAATGTGCCGCCCAAAAATGGCGGCCAACGCCTAATAAATGTGCATCGTAACGTTCCCGGCGTGCTGGGGGAAATGAACGGCATCGTCAGCAAAGCGGGCGTCAACATCAAAGCGCAGTATTTGTCGACCGATCAGCATATTGGATATGTGGTGGTCGACATGGAAGCCGATGCGGGCCCTGTGGATGTTGTTTTTAAGCAAGTTTCTAAGTTGCCGACTTCGATCAAGACACGAATGGTCTAAGCTTCATATGACGCGCGCCGCTTCCGAAATGAAAGCAAGTTGCACGCTGCAAATCTAGAATCTAAGATCCGATTTTAACTTCAAAGGAGTTTTCTACGTGAAACATTTATTAGCCCTGTTAGTTCTCGCTCTGACGTCGCCGGCTTTCGCCGCTGAGTCCAACGGTTCGCAATACCAGTGGCAAACGCCCGCCGGTAAATGGGAAGTGACTCCCGAACTGTATTACGGCAATCTCAAGATCGCCGCTAAGCCCTCTGGCGACCACACGGCCACTGGTTTGGGTCCCACCGGCGCGGTGGTGTTCTGCATGCGCAGTGCATTCACCACGTCGGTCACCGACACGTTGTACTCGCGCAGCTTCTCCGCGCGCAGCAGCACCGAGAGCTCGCGCTTGATCCTGCCGCTCGCCGACCGCGTGCTCCAGCCGACCACGGCCGAGGTGCTGTCCGGGCACGACGTGGTCTTCCTCGGGCTGCCGCACGGCCAGTCGGCCGGGATCGCCCGGACCCTCGGCGACGACGTCGTCGTCATCGACTGCGG
>JANMVK010000385.1:0-2667 GCA_031392725.1 Pseudobdellovibrionaceae bacterium | reverse complement strand
GATCTCAGCGGGCGGCGCTGTGTTGGAGGGCTGTGAGCGGAGCACCGCCACGTTGACCTTCACCACCACGCAACGATCCTTGGTATTTAAGTCGGTGAGCTTGGCCCAATGAACTTCGCCGTCCATGTCCTGCACTTTGCCCCAACCCTGCTTTTTCTCTAGAATCAAAAACGGCATGTATTTGGCCACCTTCCACGACAGTGGGAAGTTGGCACCGGGGCCTTTGCGTAAACTTATGTAACCTTTGGCGCAGGCGGATTGTGCGCGGGCCGTCGCGCTGAAGGCGCACCACAAAATTAGAATTACAAATCGAGCTCTAAAACCACCGGACAATGATCGCTCCCCGCTTGGCTGTCTAGGATTTGCACCGACTTCAGCCGTTTCTCCAGATTGCGCGAGACGCAGATATGATCAATGCGCCACCCGCGATTTCCCGCTTTGGCGTTCTCGTAGTAAGCCCACCAAGTGTAACGGTCTTCCTCTTTGGGATTGAAATAACGATAGCAGTCAATAAAGCCGCCCTCTAAGAAGTTTTCCATCCACTTGCGTTCTTCGGGCAAAAACCCGCTCTTAGTGCTGAGTTTCACGGGGTCGTAAACGTCGATATCCAGATACGCGATGTTGTAATCGCCCAGCACGATGACCTTTTCGCCGCTTCGCACCAGACGCTGCGTGTAGGCACCGAAGCGTTTCAAAAATTCTTGTTTGTAGAGATGGCGCTCTTCCCCTGATCCGCCATTGGGGAAGTAAACATTGAACAGAATAAAGTCCTCGAACCGCGTCGCAACGATGCGCCCCTCCGCGTCAAACTTCGGAATTCCAAACCCGTGCTGCACATCGAGCGGTTCGCGGTTCGTGAAGGTCGCCGTTCCGGAGTAACCCGCCTTGCGCGCGGCCGACCAGTGGCCCTGCCAACCCGGTACGACGACCGCGGCTTCTTCAATCTGATCTTGATGGCACTTGGTTTCCTGCAGGCAAAACAGATCAGGTTTTTGCTCTTTCCAGAACTCGGTGAAGCCCTTTTGCATGACGGACCTTAGGCCATTGACGTTCCATGTGATGATTTTCAAAAAACCTCCGGCCTTGATGATGAGGTAGTTCTATGGCAACCCTATTCATTCAAACAAGGAGTTTTACGATGCCGATGATAGGTCAACCCGCACCACAATTTGTCGCTCCCGCAGTCGTCGACGGCGGAGATTTTAAAGACATCAACCTGGCCGATTTCAAAGGCAAGTGGGTCGTTATGTTCTTCTACCCGCTCGATTTCACATTCGTATGCCCAACTGAAATCACCCAGTTCCGCGATTCGCTCAAAGATTTCCGCGCTGAAGGCGCCGAAGTGCTCGGTGTGAGCATCGACAGCGTGCACTCGCACCGCCGTTGGATCAAAGATGACCTGGGCGACCTCGGTTACCCGCTGATCGGTGACGTCACCAAACGTCTCGCGCGCGATTACGGTGTTTTGCTCGAAGACAAAGGCATCGCCACCCGCGGCACTTTCATTATCGATCCCGAAGGCAAGATTCAATACATGGGCATTCACAACTTGAACGTGGGCCGTGACGCGAAGGAAGTTCTACGCGTGTTGCAGGGCTGCAAGTCGGGTGACCTGTGCGGCGCCGGCTGGAAAAAAGGCGACAAGTTCGTACAGCCAAAATAATTTGTACCATCAGTTCTACAAACAAATTCAAGACACCGCCCGCAAGCTCTCTCCCGGACTCTCGGAGCTTGCGGAAGTTTCCTGGGATCATCTGCTTTCGCCGCTTGAGCTGAAGCTGCCCAAGGAAGTTCATAATAACGCCTTAGCCGCTATTGAAGCCTTTTACCGGGTGTCGCGGTTACCAAGTTACGTCAAAAAATTGCAGCCGGTTCCAGCTGTCTGCGCGCGCCCGCCGGCCAACCGTTCGGTGCTGATGGCTTATGATTTTCACACCAACGAAGCCGGCCAATGTTTTTTGGTGGAGATCAACACCAACGCGTCGGGATTTTTATTAGCGAGCATCATGCAAATGGTGAAGCTGGGGCAAACGCCCGAACAATTCCAGCCGCTGAACCTTCTCATGGAAAGTTTCAAAAGTGAGTTGTCGTTGTTCAATGGCGGCACTCTGCCCGCGCAGCCGCATGTGGCGATCATTGATGAGAATATTCTGGAACAGAAGATGTATCCGGAGTTCGTTATATATAAGGACTGGTTTGAGCGAAATGGCTGGCGCGCGGACTTGGTTGAGGCCAAGGATTTTGTAAAGGCCGACTTGGTTTATAACCGCACCACGGATTTTTATTTTGATGAGGAGCCGTTAGCCAATTTGCGCCGGGCTTATGAGAACCGCGAAGCCTGTTTCTCTCCGAACCCCTACGAGTATTGGCTGCTGGCCGACAAAGAACGGTTGATTCAGCTCAGTGATGCCTCGTTTTGGAGCGGATTGGGCGCCACCGCTGAGGACCAGGCCGCGATTCAGAATGTTTTGATTCCCACCTTCGAAAAAAATGCCATCGGCACCGCTGATGAGATTTGGGATCAGCGTAAGACCCTGTTTTTTAAGCCGAAACAGTCGCATGGAGGAAAATCGGTTTACCGCGGGGAGAGCGTGTCGCGCAAAGTGTTTGAGCGCTTAATGCAGGAGCCGGACATTCTTATTCAAAAATACCAACCCGCCCAGCGTG
>JANMVK010000320.1:0-2298 GCA_031392725.1 Pseudobdellovibrionaceae bacterium | reverse complement strand
GGCGGCGATTTTTTTAGCGCCCTTAAAAGCCACTTCAAACACCAATGAGTTTGGATTTTTGATCCACTCCGCGAACAATTCCCCGCGCGCTTTATCCAATTTTTTATTTACGTCGGCATCATTGGTGGTGAAGCGGTCGATGCCCTTCACGTAATTGAGCACTGCCAAGTGACCCTTTAAGCGCGCCTGCGACATGGAGTAATCAATACGCAGTTTATGGCTAACATGATAAGCCGAGGTGAAGTGATTGATCGGTCCCCGGCGCAGACTGGGGATATGTCCCTCGTGGCCGCTGTTGTGACAATCCATGCACCCGATAGTGGCGCCGCGAGGCGGGCCGTAATACTCTGGGTGAATGGCGCCGTTCCAGTCGATGGCTTTATAAGAGGCCATTTTGTCATTGATCGTTTGCAGTGTCTTATATTGCAGCGGCGTCACGCTGCTAGGTAGCGGACTGAGCAGCCTCATGCCGCCCGGATGACAGGTGTAGCAAGTGTCGGCGCTGCCCTCACCGGTCAGATATTCCAAACGCGGTTTGGGATTGCGGCCATTTTCGTCGCGGTTGAACTGAGCGAAACGCAAAACCGGTTTCTCAATGGCGTTGCCGTTCTTGTCGATTTTTTCCACGGAAATAAAATCCACCAGCTGCTGCCACTGCCCCCGGATGCCAAACGGCTCCGCGGGACTCGGTTGCGGCAGCGTGAACTGAATATATTTATCGTAGCGGGGCGTGGAGTTAACAAATAGCAAACGGTTATAAGAGCGCCAGTCGCCGCGGGTCGGATGCGGATTGGCCACTGTGCGCGATAAATATTTAATGGCTTTCCAATTGGGCAAGCCGTTGATCTTGGCCAGCCCCTCATAACTCTTCACCGGCAGATCGCCGCTCAAGCCGGCAAATGCGCTGATCTTCTCGGGCACGCCGTCTTTTAATTCCGCGGGAAGCTTTAAAGCCTCTTTGTCGTAGTCTAAAATCTTCTTATAATATTCAATGTCGGAAACTTCGAAACCCATTTTGTTGGGAATATTCAAAGTCGCCTGAAACGAAAAGTCCTTCACATTGGTGAAGCAGTTCCACAAACTTAAAGCTTCCAGCTGCGTTTTGCAGGCGGTGATTTCCTCAAAGGCACTGCGCTCGATGGTTTTTTCACTGTTCCAGCGGTTGGCGATATCCCGCCGCCAGCGTAGCCAGGCATTGGCGTCACGATTGATCGACTCCGGCGGGCAACTTGCGGCCTGAGGCTTGCGTTGCTTAGCCGTTTCAGCGGCGATGCGCGCGCGGTTCATTAAGATGGGCATGTATTTCCAAGTCGAGCCCTGGTCATTATCAAATTTGTCCCAGTTAGTGAGCGGCTCGTTGGCCACCGAATAACCGGCGGGCCCGGCGGGCTGCTTATCATTTTTAATAAAGGTGTAGACGCCAAACCCAATAAGGCCGGCGAACAAGAGAAGAAAAACCTGGTTGCGAACCACAGACAATCCTTTGGCTTACAAATTCACATTTAAGGTAAGTTAATCATTCCGATTTAGGCTGGTGTTGTCCACCGCAAAAAGGCCATTCGACGCATCGAATGGCCGAGGTCTAGGTTGGTGAGTCTTACTTCGAACAGTCTAGGTCAAGATTCATGTCTTTATCGGGCGTCACCATATGCATATTGATGGTCACGTCGTCGCCGCTTTTCACCAGCGTGCCGTCCACATTGCCCTGTCCGCCGCGAACCAGGTCCGCAATTCCGGTGAAGCTCAATTTATTGGTGCTGCAATTCGCCACGTAACTGTAGTTGCGGGCATAGCGGTCCATAATCGGATGCAGAGTGGGCGTTTGGTGGCGGACGCCGTCAGCAAAAATCTCGCCGCCGTTATCCACTTGATAAATTCTTACACCGCCGCGATCCACTTGGCTGATGGTTACGTTTTTGGTGAAACCGCTGACTTTACAAACGTAACGGCCGGCTAAATCCGGGCATGCAGCACCGGCAAACATGGGGGCAATTAAAAGGCTGAGAATTAATGTCTTCATTGAAGTCATCTTTGATCCCTCCGTAGGATTCTTGAGTTGTTGACTTACAATCCGGCCATTAACAAAAAGCCTTGTCAAATTTGCATCTTGTGGCAGCCAACCGTGCCACAAATCCTTACAGTTTCTGTGAGGGCTAACACCAAGGTCCTGGCCCCAAGTTTTCGCAACACCCCATGACAGATTCTGCGGCCGCCCCTACCATTGAAGTCACATGCAACAAACTGAACCCACTGCTAATTGGAACACCTCCTATGGAATTGATTGGGGTGCCGTTGTGT
>JANMVK010000319.1:0-1284 GCA_031392725.1 Pseudobdellovibrionaceae bacterium | reverse complement strand
CCCAGGTCTGCTACCGCGATAGCAAAGTGGTGTACAACGTGAAGGTGGATGCCCAACGGTGCTCCGGCCTGATTCAGAAACTGGCGAGCCCTTAAGCCTAGACCCTGGTCAATAGCCTTGGTCTTGTTGACCCGTTTCGCTTTCAATTTGAAAATATAAGAGTGAATTTCGAAGCCATCCTGGAATATTTCACCAAGCATGTGGAATCCATTATTCAATGGCTATTTCTTTTCATCTTGGCCCTGACCGGCTTTTTGATTTCCCGCGGATTGTTATCGAAGAAAACTGACGGCGGCGAGGCGATGGCCACCGGGCCGATGCCGGATATCGAAGGCGTGCTGAGACAAATTCTGGAACGCACCACTAAACTTGAAGGCGTGAGTGTCCAGCAAATGTCGCCTGAAGTGGCGGCGCTGGCCGAAACTCAGGTGCAGTCGCTTAAAAAGGAATTGGCTTCTCGGGATGAGGAAGTCAAAGCGCTTAAAGCTTCAGGTGGCGGCGGTGGCGTGCCTGAAGAAGCGGCCAAACTCACCACTCGTCTTAAAGAACTCGAATCTAAATTGGCCGAGTACGAAATTTTAGAAGACGATATCGCCGACCTCTCTTTATATAAAGAAGAGAACACACGGCTGCGCAGTGAATTGGACAAAATGAAAGGCGGCGGCACTCCGATTAACGCCGCCCCCGCGGCAGGGGAACCGTTGCCCGCTATTATGGAAAATCCCAGTTCACCGACACTCGATGGGCCCGCGGCCGCTCAGAGTTCGGCCGATGACATTGTAGCGGAGTTCGCCCACGCGGTGAACGCCGAAGCCGTGGCCGATGGACCGGACGTCACTATGCAGGTGCCCGACACCGGCAATCCCATGAAAGACTTTGAAGCCGCGGTAAAAATTGAAAAGAAAATGGCCGGCGTCGCCCCGCCAACAGCTGCCGCACCCGGGGCCACCGCGTCGGCTCCTTCAGGCAGCGCTCCCCAATCGGGCGCCATCGCTTCAGCTCCGCCGCCTCCTAAAAATACCGGACCTAAGGGCGAGTCGGATGATCTGTTCGCGGAATTTTCCGAATCACCCGATCCGGGCGCCGATGACGGCGGACTCGACACTGATAAAATGATGGCTGAGATGGCCGCTCTGGTGAGTCTAGACCCTGCGAGCGGAAGTTCGCTTGAAGAAGGCATAGACACCGACAAGATGGCGGCGGAAGCCGGCTCTTTTCAAAAACGATGACCACACTTTTATTCCTGACATTGCTCGGAAAACCCATGCCCGAACGGCTGAAGGC
>JANMVK010000130.1:0-3445 GCA_031392725.1 Pseudobdellovibrionaceae bacterium | reverse complement strand
GTCGAGCGGTAGTTCTCCTCGAGTTTCACTACCTGGGCTTCGGGAAAATCTTTTTCAAATTCCATAATATTGCGGATGTCCGCGCCCCGCCACGAGTAGATCGACTGATCCTCATCGCCCACCACGCATAAGTTGCGATGGCCCTCACTCAGCATCTTCACAATCAAATATTGAATGTGGTTCGTATCTTGATACTCATCCACCGAGACATGCTGAAAGCGGTCGGAGTATTTTTTTAAAATATCGGGATAGCTGCGGAACAGTTCATAGGTCTTAAACAACAGATCACCGAAATCCAAAGCATTGGCCTTCTTCAGCTCCTGCTCATAGATTTTATAAACCTCAAGGCTGCGCTCATCCCACCACATGGAGCCGCCCTTTTTTTCCAGATCATTGGGTGTTAGCGCCAGCTGCTTGGCTTCGTTGATCCGCGCTTGAAACGAGCGTGGCGGGTACTGCTTGTCGTTGACGTTGAGAATCTGCAGGACTTTTTTTATTGCCGACACCTGATCTGAGTCGTCATAGATACCGAAGAACGGCTGGTAGTCTAAAAGATGAATATCCTCGCGCAAAATTCGCGCGCAGGTGGAGTGGAACGTGGAGACCCACATGCGCTCGTAAACCGATATACCTAAATCATTGAGTAGTTTAACCACGCGCAATTCCATCTCGCGTGCCGCTTTGTTAGTAAAAGTAACGGCTAAAATTTGATCGGCCGTGGCCTCACCTTGCGCGATTAAATTGGCTATGCGATAGGTGAGCACACGAGTCTTGCCCGAGCCGGCGCCGGCCAAGATCAGGAGGGGTCCAGTGCAAGTTTCGACAGCTTTTGCCTGCCGCTCATTAAGCACCTCTGCAAATTTTTTCAGAATGGCCATAATATCGTCACCCTTGAGGGGCCAAATTAAGAATTATTCCGTAGGTTTAGCAAGAAGATGTGGCAATTTAACGCAAAGTATCATATGAGTGCCAGCAACTCCAAGGTTGGAATAAAAATGCGTTTAGCTGTGCTCCTATTTTCACTGGCGACTTTTGGTTGCGCCAACTCATCCCACGACGAATGTGGCGATAAATTTTTGCTATTGTGGCCCACGGCATCCAAAGAGTTTAAATTTCAAGAAGTTCATCTTTCGACGCTCAAGTCGCCGTACGAATTGAAGGGCAGCGCCGCCGAAATATTTTTTGAAAGCCGAATTACGGACAGCGGCTATGAAGGGTCCGTGGCCCGGCCGCGTTTGACCCGCTCCGGTGGTGGCGTGTGCGTGCCCATGGACGCCGGCAGCTCCATGGCGCTCACGGCTTACGCGCACTTCGAACAATTATATTATTTCGACCGGCAGCTCAAAGTGGACCGGCAGATTTCGTGGCCGCGCAAAGTGGGAGTGGAAATTCATTTGAGCAGCCCGGAGGGCGAGACTCATAACAACGCTCATTATTTTTCCAAAGCCGACGCCATCGCGGTGATTCCTTACACCCAAGACGGGCTCACTCTCAGTTTGAATCCGGGCGTGTTGGCTCACGAGCATTTCCATTCGCATTTCCAAGCGCAGGTGATCGCGCCGCTCAATAGTATTATTGAAGTGTTAATGTCGGTGGAGCAATTGTTTTACTCAGGCTTCGGCATCAAACCGGAAGTGGACGATGTCAACGCCGGCAATTCCCAGACGACGGGCGGCATGAACAAATTTGTGATCCGTTCGTGGAATGAGGGACTGGCCGATTTTTACGGGGCGGTGTTTAGCGATAACCGGGATTTTTTCTCGAAGTCGTTGTCTAAACTTGGGCCGCAGCGCGATCTCAGTGGTCCGATCCAAAATTTCCGCTCCGGCCAAGATCTGATTAACCAGTTTGAAATGGTGCCGCTCAATAAGCGAAACGCGGTCGGCGTGAGTTACAGTTATCATCAAGGCACCATGCTCGCGCGCGTGCTTTACCGGATCGCGCTCTCGGGAATCATGCCGCCAACGGAATTACTCAAGCATATTCTGCTCAAGCTGCCTAAGTTTCCCGCCATGATCTCACCCGCGTTTTCCCATCACGTAATGGATTTCGAAGATGTCCTGCCCTCGGCGCTCGAAGGAATCACGCTCAACCCGGCGGCCTGTGAAACCATCAAGGCCACTGTTTCTAAATCGACCCTGCTGAGGAGTTTTAGTTCATGCGGAAACTAATTTTGCTACCGTTGATCATCGTGGGTGGAACACTCCTGGCGCAGGAGTCGCCAACACCATCATTGACGGTCCCACAATCCCCCGAGGCTCCTGCAGTCCGAAAACATCGCTTCTCAGGCGGCACCGGAATCGAAGGCCGCGTCCAGCAGGAAGTGAATCCACAAATCACCGAAGCCAAAGCCCTCCCGCACTTTTTCGCGCAATATCGCTATGACTCCTTTGGTCTCGCCCTCGAAGGCAACAACCAAGAGCGCTCAAGCAGCTCCGGCGCGCTTAAAGTCAAATCCCGCACCATCAACCTGGGATTGTGGGGCCGCTATGAATTTCTCAAGCCGTTGCGCTGGTCGCCGTTCTTGGCATTGGGTGTGGGTTCTTACTTCGACACCGTGACCTCACGCTATGCCGACGAAATGGATGAGCGCTCCGGGCGCCGCGATTTCTTTGGCTTGGGCGGGGGTGTGAGCACAGCTCTGTGGGATCATCTTTTGCTGGAGGCTGAAATGCGAGCGGCCCTTATTCAGGACCGCAAAGACATCGCATATTCGGGAATTTTACGAATTGGTTTCGTTCTTTAGTTTATTGAACAATCTTTTGAACGATAGCCGACTGAGTGTTGGCCTCTTTCATAAACTGCGCGCGGAATTGTTTAGCGCTGTCTTGGTTATTAAATAATCCCACCAAAACGCGATACCAGGTTTTGCCCTTAACAGTGGCGGGAAGATAAAACGCATTCCAGCCTTTGCCCTTAAGCTCAGCCGAACGGGTCTTGGCTTCTTTTTCGTCGAGATACGAACCCACTTGAACCGTGTACTTGCCAACGGCGCTTGAAGCGACTGAGGGAAGTCCGGCTGCGGGCTTCACAGTTTCTTTAGCGCCATCAGTCGGAGCTTGGTCATTTGCCACTTTGTCGGCGGTTTTGTTGGTGGCATCAGCTGCGGCGCGGGGAGTGGCCGCCTCGTGATCCGGCATGGTCTTGGCGGTGGCCTTCGGAGTGCCGTGAGCGGGCTCGGTAGCGGCCGGTTTCACTTCTTTTATCTGGGCGCCGGCAGCGGTAGCGGCTTTGCCGCGAGGATAAGTTTTGTAACCATCCGGCTTAGCAGCGTCTTTGTGTGCCGCTTCCGGGGCGGCATCCGTAGTGCCGTGCATTGTTTCTTTTTTGGTTTCTTCAGCTTGAGCAGGTTCGCGGTTGGCTTTCTCACGATTTACGAACTCTTCGGTGAGGGCCGCCACTTCCTTCTCACTGACCTTGTCTTCGGTTTCCGAAGCCGCAGCAG
>JANMVK010000121.1:0-2678 GCA_031392725.1 Pseudobdellovibrionaceae bacterium | reverse complement strand
GCGTGCGGGCCCACGGCAATCCGCGCGGCTCGACCCAATTCCAAATTAAAGTTTGCGCCAACTCCTGCGACAGCAATTGCAATTCGGGACGCAGTTGAAACGCGAGCTGCTTCCACAATTCCGTGGCGCGAATCACGCTCGATTGTTCAAGAGCTTCATACTGACTGAGCCATTTGCGTTGAATGTGCCACTTCGATTGCAGATCGGGCACCACCCAGGAATCGCGGCGCGCATCGGCCTTGGCAAATAGCTCCAGCTTGTGCTCGGGTTGGGTGCAATTCCAAATTTCAAGCATGATTGATATCCGCGGTCGCGTCGACGCGACCGCGCCCTTTACCGGCGCTGTTTAAGTCTGCGGCCGCCCCAAATGGATTTTTTTCCGCCGCCACCGCCGCCGCCACTGCTGCTGGCGCTGGGAGTGCCGCTACGGCCGCCCGAGGGCTTGCCGCCCGTGGCGGTGAAATTGCCGATGCCCAATTCAAAAGTAAATTCAACCGCGTAACGGCGGTCTTCGATCTGTCCAGGATAGTCCCCTAATTCCACGCCGTAAGTGGCGGCGTCGACCCGGAATAATCCCAAGTTTACGCCCAATCCGGCGGTGTAATAACCTTCGTGAAAGCCCCCTCGAATATCCAACAGGGGCAGGCCGACTTCAACCCCGAAATTAATCTTCCGCGTGAGCTGCAAGTCGGGATCGTTTAAGTAGCGGAAATCCAATGCGGGCGCTATGGAGACTAGCGGCATATCGAACACCAAACCGAGCCCGAGCGTGATGTCATTGGGCTCATCGGGCACCTGGGAGTTGGGATCGTCGGATTTAAAATCAATTCCGCCCATGTTGCGCCAAACGGCCGCGAGAGTGGCGCTAAAGAATGGCGCGGGTACAACGACGTTCATACCGACATCCACGCCGTAACCTTCGCCCCAGCCCGTGACATTGCTCATAATTGCTTCACTATCCAAATCGGCGAGAAAGGCTGCACCGAAGGGCAACCGTGCGCCCGTGCGTTTGATATATTTAAGCGCGAGGCCGGCTTGAAAGAACGGCCCGAGTGGCGCGCCAAATCCCATGATATATCCATAGTCATTGACCACGCTGGTGTAGATCTGAGGATTCACCGGGTTGTCGACCTTAATCAACGCGTCCGCATGATCGTAAACGGCAAAGGCGAACATCGGCATGCTAAACGCCGTCTCCGCGCCCAAGCCGGACCACACATGCTTGCCGTAAAGTTCTTGAAGAGCGGCGGAATATCCCGAACCGCTGGAATCCAAGCCTTGAATGTCTTCGTAGGCTTCGTATCCGCTGCCACCGGCGCGGATCGAAAATATTTTCCAGTTGAGTCCGCTCACGCGCGCGAGGCCTGCGGGATTGTAGAACAGCGCGGAGGAATCATCGACCACGGCGGTGAATGCATCGCCCATTCCCAGAGCGGTGACGGAGGAATTCAACGTGGAATATTCCGTTGCCGAGGCGGACCCGCATAAAATTAAAATAAAAGCCGCGACGGCGCTTAAGGACAATTGCAAGTTGCAACATCTCCATTGCAGCCGGCCTGCAAAGTGTCGAGCCCCACGGATTGGTCCTCTTTAACTAAACTTCGAATGCCCTTCAGATGGTTGGCGGTAAATCCGGTGCGATCGGTGACGGCGCAAAAATCGTAAGCGGGATTCAATGCGCCCAAGGCGGCGCACGCCGCGGTGACGCTGGCCAAAGCCGAATCGCCGAGATCCACCGACGAGGACACCGCGGTGATGTTATTAATCGCCGAAACAATCGACCAGGCCAACTCGATGGCATCGACATCGGCCATGGTGGCGCCCGAGGTCCGCGTGGGTCCGATGGTGCAGATGTCATAGGCGGCGTCCGTGGCTCCGTCTTGATCGCCGTCGGCGTAGAAGCTTAAAATATTTCCGATCTTGGCGAAGTTGATCAGCACCAGCTGCATATTTTCGTCATTGGTTCGGAGGGCTGTGGTGCCGATGGATTCAACAATTCCTTCGGCGGTGGTGCAGTAGTCGATTTCGGCGACCGTAGTGCCCGCGCGGAAGTGATCCTGGAGAAGCGGGAACAAACGCTCAGTTGACAGGTTGGCCAAGTCCTCCACCATTGGAAAAAACACCAGGCCACAAAGTCCGGAGTAGGCAGAGGCCCGAAGCACCTTCACGGTGCGGTCGACGGCGAATGCGCCATTGATCAATGCGAGCTTATCCAGCGCCCCATTGTAATCGCCTTCATTGATTAAATTTAGCGCGTCGTAATACAGCGCCATGTTGGAATTTTTGTCGGCGAAATTTTCCAGCACGTTCACCGAACACGACAAATTGGTCATAGCCAGGCACAGGCCCAAAAGCCCGCGCAGCAAAGCGCGAATCATTATCATGGTTTAATTTTAGTTGATTACGTGGCCCTTAAACATTGGGCTCCAGTCCAGTTTGAGGAAATTCTACTGGCAGAGCCCGGTCCCGGAATTAAAGGTCTTGTTGCTCATGTAGCAGAGAGCGGCTTGACCAATGTTCAGTGTATTGTTGCCCGCGGCCGCCGTGGCGGCGTTGATGGCTTCACAAATATCGCTGTCGGCCTTTTCATTGCCACAATAGGAGGCCGAAAGGGTGGCAATGGCGGTGCCTAGAACATTCAGATTGTCGTCGCATGTAGCCGCGGGAGTGGCACCCGC
>JANMVK010000114.1:0-4907 GCA_031392725.1 Pseudobdellovibrionaceae bacterium | reverse complement strand
GGAGTTGGCGGTCGATTGGCTTTCACTAAGACCATGGATTTTATTATTGAAGGCACTTACAACCGCGGCCTGCTCGATAACGTGAAGGGTTCCGGCAACAATTATAACCAAGGGTTCCTCGTTTTAGCCGGTCTGAGCATTCAAATCTAAAACAAATTTTGGCGCCCCAGTGACGTTTCGGGCGCCTATCTAGAGTAATTTCACTGTCACAATCAATTAGTTCGATCCCTGCCCCTGGCATGAATAGTGGATTTCACCGACCTGACAATCTCAATGTTTTGAGAAAAGGGAACGTATATGAAGAACGTAATTAAAGTCTTAATCGGTTCATTGGTCCTGTCCGCCGCTCTTACCGCTTGCGGTAAAAAAGGCGCGGGCTCACCCGCAGCCGCCGGTCCGGTCGCAGGAGCAGCTGGAGTTTGCCAGTTGAATGCTCAGGGACAGTGTGTTGGTGGAGTGGGCGCCTACGGATATGTCGGCAAGAACACTTGGGAAGGCAACATCATCGTCACCAACCAACCCAAATATTTGCAATTCTTAATTGAAAACGGACTGTGCCGCGCTCAGCAGTGTTCGGCCGTATCGGGATTTTTGACTGTACAAGTTCAAACTGTAAGGGACACGCTTCCTAATAACGCTAACTTTTCTATTACTCCTGATTTGGGTGGTTACTACCAAGCCCGCAGCTTGAGCACTCGCGCCCAGGCCTATGTCAACGCGGCTCAAAACGGCTTCCAACTTGTGTACAATCGCTTAAGCGGATCTGGTTATGGCAACGGCTACGCCAATGGTTATGGCCGACCCGCTGTAATGCCTTATGGCGCTAATGGCCAACCGATTAACACCGCTGTAGCTCCGCAAAATACTTCACTGCAGATCGTATTAACTTGGGCCGATGCCACTCAAACAATTGCTAACGTCATTATCGTTTACCAAAACGTGCAGTTCGCGGCTGGTCAAGTGCAGGGTCAATTCATTTCCGGCGGCCAGCAATTCAGTCCCCGTCAAACTGGCGCGGCTCCCGCAGTCGTCCCGTATCGCGGACAACAGCAACCGCAACCGCAACAGTGGTAATTGTTTTTTTAGCGGGCATTTGATATTTGGTTGAGTCATGAAGGTCAAATGTCCCACTTGCGGAAAAGAAATAGAATACCTCAAAACCAATCCGGCGCGGCCCTTCTGCGGTGAGCGCTGTCAGATCCTCGATCTCGGGGCCTGGGCCGATGAGAAGTATCGGGTTCCCCTCAGCGAGCAGGAATCTATCACTGTCAACGAAAAATCTGAAGACTCCCCCTCTAAAGACGATCTCAATTAAGCAGATTGTCAAATCCCGCATTTAACTCTGAAATTTTCTTTGACGGCCTTGAGCAACTGAAGCTTGAATGTTCAATACCAAAGACAACAACGATTTCCATATGGGGGAAATAATGAATAAAGCGGAACTCATTGAGAAGATAGCGAGCGAAGTCGGAATGACTAAAGCTCAGACCGAGAAAATGCTGGATTGCACTCTCGACACTATCAAAAAGTGCGTAAAAAAAGGTGATGAGTGCAAACTCGTTGGCTTCGGCACTTTCGTAAAGGCTAAGCGCAAAGCACGCACCGGCCGTAATCCACAGACTGGCAAGACTATTAAAATTCCGGCCACTCAGTTTCCTAAATTCCGCCCTGGAGCTGAATTTAAATCCATGGTGCGCTAACTCGAACGTATAGTTCAGTTTGGAATACCAAAAAGGACCATTCTTGCATAAAGGTGGTCCTTTTCGTTTGATATCAGGGATCTCGTCGACGAGATCCCTAGTATCCGGCGAGATCTTTGCATTTTTAGTCGAACATGATCCGGATCGCTCACCAGCTAGTATTAGCGGCGCTCCTTGTGGCGTCCACGGTACATGCGGGAACCAAAACTCCCCTTACTTGCGAACAACTTCTCAATAACAATCCTCCCACGCTACTGATGAACCCCAGGAGAACGCCTACCGTGCTCATTCTGAGCTCGCGACCCGGGCCCCATGGTGGAGTGATTTATGACCTGCGCAGGACCGGCCCCGAATGGGGCTCAAACCACACAACCGTGACCTATGATGTGCAGGGTGACCCCCGTTGGTTTGCCGACGCTCTTGGCTGCCATGAGGCGGAGTATTTTGACTTTCGTTTGTGCAACGGCAGGGTCATGACGATTCCTAACCGGATGGAATTTACCGGCGCCGTGCGCTCGGTAAATCGGGTATTAACAGCTCAGGGGAAAAAAGCCATTCCCATAACCTATTACGACGCTGGGGAAAAATCGCAGAATGTTTGGCGTTACCTCGAGCGGTTCACCAAGGACTTTGCCCTGCCCGTGGCCAGCCGGGGCAATCATTTTATTCACGACATCAGCTTTCACACCGGGGCGATTTTTATTCCGGAGGACTTTTTGACCTACGCGGCCCGGAGAATCGCGTATGCCAATGGTTTTGCCGCTGACCTGGTGGCGGCCGGGGAAAATACGCTCGCCTACAACTGGCGCCTGCAAATGGTCGAACAATTGGACGTCGCCACTTCGGCGCAAAATCTTTATCTGATTGCCCATGGCCGTAATCCCGAAGTGGAAGACCTGTTGCTCAATACCATGCGGATTTTTTTCTTGGGCAATCCGCGCATGCCGGCCGGACTCTCGGCGCATGAGCAAATTGAACAGTGGCTGGTGCAGGAGGGAGCGGACTCAAAGGGTCTGAAAGGGCGGCTTGTGCGCTACGCGACTGAACGCGATTCTCAGTTTGATCCGCATGCCGATCCGACTTTAATTCGTGAGAGTGATCCGCAAGTTATTAAGGGCCTAATCCTCAAGCGGCGCGAGGAGATACGGTCCGCCGTTCACGTGCTACAGCTTTCCGGCTCATATTAATAAATTAAAAGGCTAAGGCTCCTCCCCTATTCTTTAGGAAACGGGGAACAAAGGAGTTTTTGTGAAAATACGCACTGGGTTTATTGCAGCGGGATTACTGATTACGGTTACGGCGTTTCAAAATTGTAAGATCGCCGATCTGGTTCTGAGTGGTGAGCCGGTCACACGGATTTTTTATGAGTCCGGGGGTGGCTATCCACCGCCGAATTCACCCTCGCCCTTTGAGAGTTTGGAGTTGGTCCGGCAGAGTGACGGCGCCATCTATGGCCACCGCAAAACCAGCCATGGTTGCGATGTAAAAGGCAAAGTGGCGGCGGCCGAATTTGATGACCTGGGCAATCTGATTGTCAAATCGGCGGTTCGAATTGGAACTTCCCAGATGGCCGACGGCGGCACCACCACTGTGCAAATGGAGCGGAGATCTTTCGCCCAACGCTATCACTTGCGCGATGATGACACCAGTTACGCACAGGAAATTTTGGTCGACGGACAATTTGTTCAGGCGAAGGTCCGCAAAATCGCGGACTCTTTGTTCTGCCCGCCTCCGCCACCGGTGCTGGCCTCCGTCCTCTACCGAAAGGAAGTTTCCAGTGCGACGGTCATTCCCTTTTCACGCATCAGTGAAGATATAAAATTAGACGTGAGTTTCCAAAGCCCATTGGGCCAGACCCTGAGTGGCCACATTGTGGTCACGGATTATCGAGTTTCGCCGGCCACATATTGTGCAACCAAGTTTGACCGCGAGCCTCTCGATGTGGATTTGACCAAAGCGGCGAACATGATGTCGGTGTTTTATAGCGATGTGGTCTGTGCCATGGCGCAATTGGATGGCGACGGTCCAGCGCCCTACATGACGTTAACCAATGTAAGCGGCAGATCCGAAACCGGATATTTTAGCTGCCTATATGGGAATCGAATGCAGAACACCGACGCGTATCTGAAAAATCTCGACCTGTGGCTGCAAAAACACGACCGGGGTTCTGCATATCCAGTCTTGATATGATAATCTTAATTAGTTTAGGTTGCGGACGACCACGACTCCGCTGCCGCCCAGTCCGCCTTGTGATGAGGTCGATCCGCCGGGAGCCGCACTGCGCGCGCCGCCGCCGCCACCACCGGTATTTGCGGTTCCCGAAGTGCCGGGACCTCCGTCACTTCCGCCCGCGCCACCGCCGCCCAAACCGCCGGCTGCGACATTGACTTGGCCCGAGCCGCCGCCACCGCCACCCGCGTAGTAGACCGCGCTGCCGCTGATCGAAGAAAGAAAACCAATGCCACCGGCGCCGCCAAGATTGCCGGAGGCCGCGCTGCCGGCCGCGCCCCCTCCGCCGCCGCCGCCACCACCTGTCATACTCGCGGTCACGCCAGGTCCGGCACCGATCCCGCCCGCGAAGGCATATCCGGGGACTCCGTTACTGGCCAACTGATTGGCCGGTCCAGGGTTTCGATTTTGCGCGCATCCGTCGCACGCGCCACCGGTCGCCGGTCCCACGCCGCCGCCGCCGCCACCGGAACCGCCCGTTTGGGTTATCAATGAGGTGTAACTTCCACCTCCACCGCCACCGCGCGCCTGTACCAAACCAAACGAGGATCCGCCGCCTGTACCGCCGATGTTGAGTGAAGCTCCTACCGCCACGCCACCGCCCGTGCCGACGATGATTGTGTAGGCAATGGTTGTGACATTGAATCCGCCATACACCACCCCACCACCGCCCGCGGCGCCGCCGTGCCGTCCGCCGCCGCCACCGCCACCGCCGACCACCAAGATTTCGACTTGGCCGGCTGTGCCGGTCACGGTGAATGTTCCACTGGTGGTGAAAGTGTGAATATTGTAACCCCCGCTCACCGTCAGTGTGCCGCCGGATCCAAGCAAGGTGCAACCGCCGGCCACAACCCCAAAGGGAAGGTTAGCTAGAAATGTGCTCCACTCGATGGCCGTATTGGTCGGCGACCGGATTGTCGGCGTGCTGGAGCAGGTAGGGGCTTGTTTCCTTCGCGAGGCGATTGGCCATTGAAGCTC
>JANMVK010000107.1:0-1235 GCA_031392725.1 Pseudobdellovibrionaceae bacterium | reverse complement strand
CACGGCCGCGAAGCTCAGCATGGCCGCCACATGCGCCGCGACCTCACCCTTAAAATAAGTTTTACTGCCGAAATCCTGCGAGCCGCTCACATCCACCGCGAGGATCACGGTCATCTCGCGCTCTTCATCATATTTCTTGATATAGACTTTTCCCGAGCGGGCCATCAGGGACCAAGCGATGGTGCGCACATCATCGCCGGGCACATATTCACGGAATTCCGAAAACGTCATACCTTGGCCCTTAAACGCCGAATGGTATTCGCCGATAAAAAGATTGTTCACCTTCTTGCGGGTGGCCAACTCAAGGAGTTTTACTTTTTTGACGAGCTCGGGAGGAAGTGACAAGGCTACGGCACCTCGACGTGGCTGAGAATCTCCTTAATCACACCGTCCGTCGTCATATTTTCGGCCTCAGCCTCATAGGTCAAAATCAAACGGTGGCGCAGCACATGGTAGGCGATGCTCTTCACATCATCCGCCGTCACATACCCGCGGCCGCGAATAAAGGCGTGAGCCTTCCCGGCGCGGGTGAGGGAAATCGTAGCGCGCGGTGAAGCGCCCACTTGGATCAGCGGAATCAGCTGGGCGAGACCGTGTTCTTTCGGCTCGCGCGTGCTCATTACAATTTCCACAATATAATTTTTAATTTTTTCATCGACGTAAATCATATCGGCGGTGTCGCGCGCACGGAGCAGATCCTCTTTGGAGATCACAGTGTCAATCGAAGGCTGCTTGTCGGTCGACATGCGGTTTAAAATCTCAAGCTCTTCGCCGCGCTTAGGATAATTCACCACGATCTTAAACATAAACCGATCCATCTGCGCTTCGGGCAGAGGATAAGTTCCCTCTTGCTCCAAAGGATTCTGGGTCGCCAGCACCAAGAACGGTTTTTCCAAGGGATAAGTGGTGTCGCCGATGGTAACCTGTTTTTCCGCCATGGCTTCAAGCAAAGCACTCTGCACTTTGGCCGGAGCGCGGTTGATCTCATCAGCTAAAACGATATTGGTGAAAATCGGACCTTGCTTGGGGAGAAATTCGCCGCTCTTGGGATTAAAAATCATGGTGCCGATCAAATCCGAGGGCAATAAGTCGGGCGTAAACTGAATCCGCTGAAACCCCAACGAAATAGCGCTGGCCACCGATGAAATAGTCAAAGTCTTGGCCAAACCCGGCACCCCTTCGAGCAACACATGGCCGCCGGTCAAGAGGCCCATCATGATTCCCTCGAGCATCTC
>JANMVK010000030.1:0-4606 GCA_031392725.1 Pseudobdellovibrionaceae bacterium | reverse complement strand
CTCCACCATGATGGCGGAAATCACCGACAATCCGTCGTTTAAGGTGAACATGCCCGAGTACAATGTAGTTTTGCGTTTGCCGTTTTATGATCCCAAGGCGCCGGCGGACCGCACGTTAAATGCCATGAAGGAACATGTGGCTAAGTATGGGGATAAGATCGGCTGCTTCGTATTTGAGCCGATGCTCGGCGAAGGCGGCTACCGCGCGGCCACCAAAGAATTTTACGTTCCGCTGTTGGAATTGTGCAAAGCCAATAACATTCCGGTGTGGGCCGATGAAATTCAGACTTTCACGCGCACGGGCAATTTTTTCGCTTTTGAAACTCACGACATCGGCAAGTACATCGATGTCTGCACAGTGGCTAAGACCGGACAAAGCGGCGCTACCATGTTCACCGAAGATTTTAAACCTGACGCCGGCCTGCTCGGCGGAACCTTCTCCGGCTCCACGCCCGCCATGCGCGCCGGGCTGGAAATTTTTAAAATGCTTGAGGAAGACGGCTATATGGGGCCGAACGGCAAGGTCATGCAGATTCACAAAGAATTTGTCGGCATGCTCAACGACTTGAATGAAGGCAGCTGCAAGGGTTTGCTGCGCGAGGCGGGTGGATTGGGTTTGATGATTGCCGTCACGCCCCTCGACGGCAGCAAGGAAAAACAAGGCCTGTTGCTGAAGACATTATTTAAACACGGACTGATCTGTTTTGGTTGCGGCAGCGACCCCTACCGGATTCGATTTTTGATACCGGCCATTGTCACTTCAGCGGATATCGCGGTGGCGAAGAAGCTGATTGAAAAAGCCATTCTGGAGCTGGCTTGAATTTTCTAGATGATTGCCGGAAGCTGATCGGGCTGGAGAGCACGCCCAGTCATGGCAATCTGGGATGCGCTGAGTTTGTCGGACGCCTGTGTGAACAGGCCGGCTTGCATGTGGAATTCCAAAGAGAATCCGTCGGCGGCCTCGATCAGTGCAACGTGATCGCGCGCCCGCAAAAAGACATGCCCGCCAAAGAAATTTTATTACAAACCCATCTGGACACCGTGCCCGCCGGGCATTTCAGCACCTGGAATAAAACCCAGTCCAATCCGTTTAACGCCAGCATTTACAATGACGTACTTTACGGGCTCGGCGTCGCCGACGCGAAATTGGATTTTTTGTGCAAGCTGGATGCGGCAAAAAAAGTCATGTCGAAGCCGATGAAAACTCCGTTTGTGCTGGTTGGAACTTTCGGCGGGGCACAGGCCGCCATGGCGGGCGCGATTAAATTGATCCGAAAAAAGAAAGTTAACGCCACTCACGCTTTGATCGGCGAGCCCACCGGAATGCGTTTAGTCAATGCCGGCACCGGCTGCGCGCTGGTTGAGGTTTCCATTCCGTTTTCGCCTGAAGAGCGTGCTTACCGCCGCGATCATGATTTGATGGAAGTCACCTCCACCCAGAGCCGGATGTTCTCCGGCAAGGCCGCGCACTCCTCCGATCCCAGCGCCGGCGACAATGCCATTATGAAAATGCTCGAGTATCTGGCGCAGTTGCCTGAAGGCATCGCGGTCATGGATCTTAACGGCGGCGTCAATGAGAACTCGGTTCCCGCCAACGCTGTGCTGGAAGTGGATATGGTGGCGGGATTTAAAGATCCTATCCGCCCGAAGATTTCAAAAATTCATGCCTCGTTGTTAAAATTGGCAGAAGATTTGAGTTCGTTTACGGAAGAGGGGTTTTCTCCGCCCCATCCGACCATGAACATCGGCATCGTGCGCACCAATGAAGCGGAAGTGCGCTTGAGCGGCAGCTGCCGTTTGCCGCCCTCCGTGACCGATGACATTTACGAAGCGTGGATGAAAAAACTCAACCTCGCCGTTCTGGAAGTGGGAGCAACATTTCGCGTCAAGGATTATAAGCGGGGCTTCGCCTCGGATCCCGGCACTCCCTTTGTGCAAGGCGCACAGGGGATTTTGCGTGATATGGGTCTCAATTCCACGTTGCAGAAGCTCGCAATCACCTCTGAAGCCAACGTATTTAGCCGCTTAGGTGTGGAATGCTTGGTTTGGGGTCCAGGGCAAAGTGTTGGCAATTCCCATGCGCCCAATGAAAGTATTAAAATAGCCGATCTGAGGGTCGCGGCTGATTTTTACGCCCGCCTGCTGGAAAGGTTTTGTTTGTGAGTTTTGTGATCCGCGCGGTTCAGAGAGAAGACGCTCCCCAGCTGCTCGAGCTGGCGCGCCAGTTTACTTTGCTCAATCTGCCGGCCGAAAAGCGTCCTATCGAACAGAAAATTGAAAAGAGCATCGCCGCGTTTCAAGGCGAACTCGGTAAAGCCGAGGCCGATTATCTATTTGTGGTGGAAGACAAAGAAAACGATATGGTGGTGGGCAGTTCGATGATTCTGGCCAAGAACGGCACGCCCGCCTCGCCCAACTTCAGTTACAAAATTATAAAGAAAGAACGTTTCTCTCGCGAACTGGGAATTGGTTTTATTCACCAGATCTTGCGTTTAAACGCCAATATAGACGGCCCCACGGAAGTGGGCGGCCTAGTGGTCGACCGCGGTTACCGCCGCCGTCCCGAAAAAGTCGGGCGCTTGATTTCGTTAAGCCGCTTTTTATATATCGGCATGGAGCCGCAGCGTTTTGAAAACGATTTGCATTCGGAAATGGCGCCGCCTCTCACCGACGAGGGCCGCAGTGAATTTTGGGAGGCTCTCGGCCGCCGCTTCACGGGCATGCCTTATCAGGAGGCCGACCAGATCAGCAGCCAGAACAACGGCTTTATTCAAAGTTTGTTTCCTGAGGAAGATATTTATTTGGCGCTGCTCGATTCCCGTGCGCGCTTAGTGCTCGGCCGGGTCGGCGAGGAAACTCAGCCCGCCCTGCATTTGTTAAACCGCATCGGCTTTCGCTACAAAGAAGAAGTAGACCCCTTTGACGGCGGACCGCACTTGGGTTGCGAGACGAAGAATTGCACCATCATTAAGAATTTAAAAAAATTGAAGCTGACTAAAAACAATGCTGGTCAGTTTGATCACGCCGGCCTGGTGGGCTTGACCCGCGATGGATTTTACGTCGGCGGCGCGAGTCCGTACCGGATCGAGGGCAACGATGTGGCCCTGCCGGAAAAAACTTGGATCAATTTAGAGCTAAGCGAAGGCGAAGATATTTTTCTTTCGCCGATTTGAGGAGCGAGCCATGAGCAGCGACAAAACATTGCAATTCAAAGGCGATTTTATCGGCGGCAAATTTATCGCCACCGACAGCCCCGATGAGGAGTGGGAAGTCCATTCGCCCGCCAATCTAAAAGATATCGTCATCCGCCCCGCCGCCAAATTCGATCATGTGAATAGCGCCGTGGAGTCCGCGCGCAAGGCGTACCTGCCGTGGGCGCATTTGGGTTTTGAAAAACGTAAAGAACATTTGCTGCGCTTAAAGGAAGTATTTTTATCCCGTGGCGCCGAGCTGGCCGAAATCATTTCGCGCGAGACCGGCAAACCATTATGGGAAACCAAGGGCGAGGCCGCGGGCCTGGCCGCGAAAATTGATATCACGCTGAATTTTTCCATGAAGCTGGTCGCTGACGAAGAAGTGAAGGACGCTCTTCCCGGCATCAGCGGATTTATCCGCCACAAACCGCGCGGTGTGATGACCGTGGTGGGCCCGTTTAATTTTCCCGCACATTTGCCCAACGGCCATATTATTCCCGCGCTCGCCACTGGCAACACGGTGGTGTTTAAGCCTTCGGACAAAACGCCCGTGAGCGGGCAGTGGATGGCCGAGTGCTATGAAGCTGCGGGTATTCCTCCCGGCGTGTTCAATGTGGTTCAAGGCAAAGTCGAGACCGGCAAGCGCCTGGTGATGCACGACAATATCGACGGCATCTTATTCACCGGCTCCTATGAAGTCGGCTTGAAAATCAAACAGGACACACTCACTCAGTATTGGAAAATCCTCGCGCTGGAAATGGGCGGAAAAAATGCCACCGTGGTGTGGAAAGACGCCGATATTAAAAAAGCGGTGTATGAAACCTTGATCGCCTCGTTTATGACGGCCGGCCAACGTTGCTCATGCACCAGCCGGATTATTTTGCACAAAGACATCCGCGACAAATTTATCGAGCAATTCTACGCCAATGCCAAAAAATTAAAAATCGGCCACTGGCGCGACCAGGTCTTTATGGGTCCCTTGATCAGCGCCGACTCCATGGAGAAATTTTTGCGTTACCAGGAAATCGCCAAACGCGAGGGCTGTGAAAGCCTGATGCGCGGGAAAGCGCTGGAAAACCTCGATCATGACGGGTACTACGTCACTCCCAGCATCAATCTGGTGAATAAGTTTGATCCGAAATCGGTTTATCAGAAGAGCGAAATCTTCGGTCCCAATGTGGCGATCTTCACGGTAGACTCTTTTGAAGAGGCTTTGACCATCAATAACTCCTCGGGCTTTGGTCTGGTTATGAGCCTGTTTACGAAGGAGCGCGCTCTGTTTGATAAAGCGTTGATCGAAGCCCAGGTGGGCGTGTTGAATTTAAATCGTACCACCAACGGCGCCAGTTCCCGGATGCCGTTTGGCGGAATGAACCGTTCGGGGAACGACAGGCCGTCCGCGCACTATGCGG
>JANMVK010000025.1:0-3325 GCA_031392725.1 Pseudobdellovibrionaceae bacterium | reverse complement strand
TAATGTTAAGTTGGAATTTAAAATTTACCGACGTGCGCAAGGCCTATGAGACGATCACGAGTTCACTAAAGGTGCCGTGCCTAATATTTTCCGAAGACCGTTCCCGGCGCGCGACCAATGCGCTTTTGACCAGTGGCATTCGCAATGTGGTGTTTCCTCCGTTAAGCGCGCCGGGAATTCAGCGGCGCATTCAATTGCTAATGCGTGCTCCCGATCTCGAACTGCAGCCATCGGCCACGCGGCGTGAGACGGCTATGCTCGAGTCACGCCGCCAGCGCAAGGAGGTCTTAAGCCGGTCGGTCAAGGAGGTCTTGAGCCAAATGGTCGTATCGGTGCCCGGGCCCGGCCGCGAAGCGGACCGAAATAAGGTGCTCGTGAGCGAGATTCACTGGGCGGATTCGCAGGGCTATTTGGTCTTTGCCAGCGATGCCATGCACGGAGCCGAGTTTATGCGGCAGGTATTGTCATCGGTCGAGAAAAGTCTTGAAGCCAGTGGGGTCGCGCAGGGCTCGGCGGGCAAATGGTATGAGATCAACCTTGGATACAAAGAGATGCGAAAATGGATTTTGGCCAGGGCCGAATCCTATGTCCGCGGAAAACACGGCCGGGCAGAAATCATGGCGGCCTTTGCCGATACGGACTCGCTACCGAGCGTCGCCTTGTCGCAGGACCCGCAATACGCTTGGGTCGATCTCGAGCGCTGGCTCAATGAAAAAGGTAAGTTGCCTTTTGATCTCTTTTTGCATTTGCCCGAAAATCAAAAATACGTGCTTTACATCCGCAAAGACGCGGCGATTACCGACAGCATGCTGGACCGCTTGGATAAACTGGGCCGAGACCGTTGTTTTATCGGCTCCAAAGATTGTGCGAGTGTGTTCAACTTTCTCTTTGCCAATCCCGATTTTAAGCCGCGCTTGGATTCCGGCTTGTAGGCTATCGCGGGTCAAATAAAAAGGGCGTCTTCCGACGCCCCTTTAATCAGATTATAATTTAAAAACTAGCCAGCGCGGCGGAGAGTGGCGCGCTCAGTGTGAGTCGGCCAGTGGCGCTTCTGCTGTACGAACTTGCGGTCCATTGTTTTGCAAGTGGTCGTGTAAGTGCGAGTGTAGGTTTTGAACTGGTTGTTCAAATAGCTGTAATAGCACTTGTAGAGATAGCTAGTCATGAATTTGGTGAAGAATGCGGGAGAAGCATTCTTCGGCAAAGCATAGCGCTTCGAGAACTTGCGCACTTCAGTGTTCATTTTAGTCCACCAAGCATTGCACTCTTTCATGTGGATGAAGTTGCCGACAAAAATTGTCTTATTGCCGAACATAAAGCCAACTTCCCATCCTTGACCGACGGTTTTTTTATAGGCTTTGCAGGTGTGCTTTCCGTATCTGTACGTAGTAGTAGTCATTAAATGACCCTCCGTTGAATCGCCGGCTCTTATGAGTGCGGCTTTTTGTTATTCTTAGCTATCGGTTTTTAAATATACCCAGCATAAATAAAAATTTTGATAAGCTTAGCCGCTCGCCGAGTGAATCTAGACCTTAGAGCAGTTCCATTTTGGTAAGGAAAAAACGAGCGCCGCTCTAGCGCGATGCTCATGTTATGTGTTCACGAAACGGTTAACAGAAAGCCATTTTGCAATATCGGTCGCGGTCCACAGGTGTGCCGAAGCCCTGGCCCGTGGCCGACTTGCACGCGGTGTAGTCCCGGGGGCTGCGGCAGTAAAAAGGGCCTGGATTCATCACTTGGGGATTGTTGTCGTTGGGAAACGCATTGGCCTGCACCCAAGGGCACACGCTGCCGTCGCAGGTATTGTCACAAAAACTTTTGCGAACGACACAGCTGCCGACCGGATCCACCAGCAAACACTTCACGATGGATCTGACCTGCGCGGCGATTTGCGAATCAGCAGTGCCCAGTCCCCACGCCGCGGCTCCTTCATTAGTAATCGCGATGGCGTGGCAGCCGTTGGTGGCGGTCTTCACGATTTTGCAGTCGATGCCGGCCCTGGCTCTGCAACCTGCGATTGCTTTCTGACTGGCGAGAGTGGGACTGGTTTGCGCCCACTCCGCAAACACCGCCCAAGTTCCGTCTTTGTTGTCAGAATAGGCGATGGCGGCAAAGGCGGACGCGAAACTCGGCGTCAACAATGCTAAAAAGAATATTAATTTCATCGAGACCCCGCGAAGCGGTTCACCCGAGGGAGATAAGGCAACGGGTCTATGGGTTTGCGCTTATGTAACAACTCAAAATGCAAATGCACTCCGCTGGCCTGACCGGTGTCGCCCATCCCGCCGAGCGGATCGCCGCTTTCCACAATCTGTCCGGAGTGAACGGCGAGGGAATCCAAGTGACCGTAAAGTGTGGCCCACTCATCGCTGTATTCGACCAACACCATATTGCCGTAGCCGCGAAAATCGCTGCCGGTGTAAATCACCACGCCCTCATGGGCTGAGGTGATTGGAGTGTCGCGTTTGCCTCCGAGATCGACACCTTCATGTTTGCGATTTGCCTTGGGCCTAAATCCTCGGCTCACTTTTATGTTTCGCACCGGCCATGCGAGTTGAAACGAAGCGCGCGGAGCATATGCTAAAGAGTGTGGATTAGGGACAGCGCCTTCAGCAGCCACTTCACGGCCGCCGGGTCCTTGGTATTCACCCACGCCGCGATAGCCTTGGTTGGCCTTGCGGTAGGTGCCGCAGGAACACAGTGTGACCAACAAAAGGGCACCGAATAGAACGCGCATGCTTAATTTTAGCGTTTATATAGTGGGAACTTCAAACAAAGCTCTTTGACCTGAGCTTTGATCTTGGTTTGCAGCGGTTGATTCTTCACATCACCCAAGACCTGGCCGATCCAGCCGGCGATGATCTCCATTTCGCCTTCCTTCATCCCGCGTGAGGTGAGCGCGGGAGTGCCGATGCGCACTCCTGAGGTGACAAATGGAGAGCGTTTCTCATTGGGCACAGTGTTCTTGTTCACGGTGATGCCCGCGAGATCGAGCGACAGCTCGGCGTCTTTGCCGGTGATCTCACGATTACTCAGATCGACTAAGATCAAATGATTGTCGGTGCCGCCGGTGACCAAATCAAAACCTTGGTCCAGCATGGCTTTGGCCAGCGCTTGAGCGTTTTTCACAATTTGCTGCGCATAAGTTTTAAATTCCGGTTTTAGCGCTTCACCAAAAGCCACAGCCTTGGCCGCGATCACATGTTCTAAAGGCCCGCCCTGGATGCCGGGGAAAATTTTCGAATTCAAAGGTTTGGCCAATTCATTGCTGCACAAAATCAGGCCGCCGCGCGGACCACGCAAAGTTTTATGAGTGGTGGAGGTG
>JANMVK010000012.1:0-1551 GCA_031392725.1 Pseudobdellovibrionaceae bacterium | reverse complement strand
GTTGGTGGCGGCGATCACACGCACGTTGGTCTGCACGGTTTTAGTTCCGCCGACGGGCTCAAAACATTTTTCCTGCAGCACGCGCAACAGTTTCACTTGCAGCGACGGGCTCATGTCGCCAATTTCATCTAAAAACAAAGTTCCGTCTTCGGCCATTTCAAAACGGCCCATGCGGTTGGCGATGGCGCCGGTGAATGCGCCCTTCACGTGACCGAACAATTCACTCTCTAATAATTCAGCCGGAATGGCGCCGCAGTTGATCGGAATAAACGGCTCTTCGCCGCGCAGGGAATTGTAGTGCAAGGCTTTGGCGATCAATTCTTTGCCCGTGCCGCTGTCCCCGGTGATGAGCACCGTGGAATCGGTTTGCGCCACGCGCTCGATCATGCTCAGCACTTGCGTGATAGCTTCGCTGGTGCCGATGATATTTTCGAATTGATATTTATTGTGCAAAGCGGAACGCAAATGTTTGTTCTCGACCGTCAAACGTCCGTGCGACATCGCGCGCTCTATTAATGTCATGATCTCATCGAGATTGCACGGCTTGGTCACAAAGTGAAACGCGCCCTTGCGAGTGGCGTCCACGGCGGTTTCGATGGAGGCATGGCCGGTCAAGATAATGACTTGTATATTGGGATGCATGAGGCGCAAGCGGCTCATCAGCTCGATGCCGTCGCCGTCGGGCAAACGCAAGTCGACGAGAGCTAGGTCGATGGCTTTGTCGGATTGGCTGATGGTTTCCGCCTCTTTACAGCTGGCGGCGGTGATCACTTGGAAGCCTTTGCGGTCGAGGGTACGGAAGAGCGCGGTGCGGAGTGAAGCTTCATCGTCAACAATTAATATTCTTTGTAGCTGCAAACCGGTTCCCTCCATGGCTCCGTGTCTTACTACTATAGTACGAGTTTATTTTTGGCGGTGTCAAATTTCGCCGTCAAAAATTCGACTTTCTGGAGATAGGTAGGGCAACGATTGCCGTGGTCCCAGATCCAGTCTGGGAAAGTATTTCCAGGCTTCCGTGATGTTCAGAAATAATTGTAAATGCGGTTGTCAGCCCCATGCCGCCGAACAGTCCAGGATCTCTTGTGGTAAATAACGGATTGAAAATCCGGGTCTGAACTTCGGGTTTGATGCCTGTACCATTGTCGGAAATCCGGAGGTAAACCTTGGATTCGTCTTTGGATAACTCGAGAGTGAGGCGTCCGGGATAGAGCGGGTCAAGTGCCAGCCGGTCGCCGATTGCGTCTATCGAATTTTGCAGCACATTGCATACGGCTTGAGTGAGTGCGTTCTCACTAGCCGAGACGACATGCTCATCAGTCCCGTTCTTGGTGATGATGGCGATGCCTTTTGATTTGGATTGCAGTTCGATTAATTTAACCGACTTGTCGACCACGTCGCGCATGTGAATTTCGGCCACCGCCCGGCCGATGCCCGAGCCTGCGCCGGTGATGAAGATGGATTTGCGTTGTTGTGCTGTCATGCTGGAGCCCCTCCGGAACCGGAAGAACCCCTACCCGGCATTGCGGCTGCGGTGAAGGGCGTGCCGCAATG
>JANMVK010000842.1:0-5214 GCA_031392725.1 Pseudobdellovibrionaceae bacterium | reverse complement strand
CCCGGGATTAGGTTCGTTTCTTGTGAATGTACTGCATGCGGCTGAGTTCAGCCGCGCGGTTATCGGAATACCAGCGGTTCATGGACAGCTCGGCATAAGCCGATTCAAAATAGGTCTTAGCCTCTTGATGCTGCTGCAGCGACTGCAGATTCTCGGCAAGTTCCAAATCGACGTGGCCTGCGGCGGCGCCGATGGTGAGCTGGGTCTTTAAAAACCGTTGAATCGCTAAAGCTTCTTCAAAGCGGTTCAGTCCGCGCATCACGCGGGCGATGGACCATTTAATCACCAGCAATTTTTCTTCAGTGGGCGGCGGCTCTTGCACGGCAGCCTTCTCGAAACTGGATAAAGCTTCCGGCAAACGGCGAAAATCAAACAAATGCCAGCCCTGCATCACATACAGTTGCGACTTCCACAAGGCGGCTTGAGGATTTTTTGATTCTTCCGCCAAAGCCGTGGCTTTGATCAGCCATTCGTTCTGATATTTGGGCGGCTGGGTGTTGGATAACATCACGGCCGCGTCGACCGCGAAATAGTGAAATTCTGGAACCTTGGTGGCCATTTCCCACGCGCGGAAAAAATGCGGCTGCGCCTTACTCGGCGTCATGCTGAGGCAAAGAATCCGTCCGAGCTCCAGCAGAAAACGAATTTCCAGCCGGGTTTTCTCCGGGCCGGTGGTTTCATCTAACACTGTTTTCACTTGGTCGAGCGTCACGCGCGCCTCAAGAATATTCTCTTGCAAGCCTTGCACGCGGGCGAGTTGAGTCAGCGCCTCTCCACCGGGCAGCAAACGAATCTGCGATTCGGTGGTCAGCAAACGGTTCACATCCCAGTACCCGTCAATATCGGGGAACTGGGTCAGAAGATCTTTTAAACTTTCAACTCGCATGAGCCTGCTTTCAATTCAGGTAGCTGGGAACGGGATCGGTCGAAGCTTCTAGAATTTCCTCGGGGGTAGCCTCTCGCGCGGCCACTCCTTCAATTTCAAATACCAGATCCTGGCCGGCCAATGGATGATTGCCATCCAGGGTCACCGAGCCGCTTTTTATATCGAGAATCCTAAACTGCCTGAGTTGGCCGTCTTTGTCACGGACGGGTAACGACTGTCCGATCCGAGGCGGACTGCTGTCGGGAAACACGTCGGTGTTCCATACCAGCAGTAAAGCCGGATCATAAAATCCATAAGCGTCTTGCGCCGATAATTCAATTTTCCGCACTTCGCCCTTTTTTAAATCCATTAAGCCTTGGGCCAGGCCTCGTAACAAACTCATCTTGGGTCCGCATGTGATCACGTCTTGGCTATAAGTCGAACTGATGACTGTTCCTAGCTTGTTCCGGAGTACGCAATGGAAAGACAAAATCTGAGCTTTCATTCGGTCTCCTTTTCTGACTTAAGTTAAAATCCATTTGAAAAACGGGTCTTACTAACGAAAGAGGAGCGGTGATATTTCAATAGTATAGCGGCTTTACCGTTCAATAGCGATGCTTAATAGCCCTGGTCCTAAGGTATATTTGCAGTTGAATCCATCTGGGTGCATTTGGCCTGGACTGTCTCACTTTGAAATTTCGGCTGGTTCCATTTTACATTTCAGCTAGCAGGTCACGAGTCAGTCGTAGTTGAGTAACTAAGGCTTACTGCCAACCGCCGGCCCCGATTTGGGGGCCGCGTATTTATTAATCACATCAACCGCCGGTTTCACACGCTGGCGGTCGTCTCTCATGGTTTCAAACCAGCCCACAGGGCGTTACATAGGCGCGGGAACACACGTGGATTTGCCCCCCAAATAGGTCATCTTCGGCGAAGCCAAATTGGCGATGTGGGCCTTAGCCGTCACCAGCGCCATTTCAAATAACGAAGTCTTGGTTTTTTCAAAGGCCGCCTTACAATCCGGCATGGGCGAGCCTTTTTTCATATCGTTCTGCTCAATAACTTTCTTCCAACAGGCTTCCCCGTCAGACGCCAGCTCACACTTAACTTTAACTTGAGCGTGGAATGTAACTGAGGTCACACCGTTTTTCTTAATCAGCACGATGTCTTCATCGGGGTGATGATAGGCCTTAAAAACTTCCTTCCCCGTCTCCAGACTAAAAATCTGAAACTGGCGGAGCGCTTCGGTCGGATCATCGCCATCGATCACTATGTAATCGCCCGCAACACCGGCCAAATGCCCTTCGATAATGTTCAAATTGGCGTATTTGCCTTTATACTCCGGCTTGCACAGGCCCTTGCCGTCATCATAGCGGATCAAGAGTTCGGCCGATCCCATTTCCCCGGTGGATGTAGTCTCGACCAACGAAAACGTTTTATAGTTGTAGCAAATGTCCGAGGTGAATCCGGGCAGCTTTTTATTTTTGAACTTGCCGATCAGAAGCGGCTTGGGTTGGCCCGCGATCTTGCCCTTTTTGACCTTCCACACCTGCTCAGCCGGTTCAGTGGGAGCGGCAGGGACAGTTGGAACCGGAGCGGCTTCCACCTTGACCTCAGGAGGGGGCTCGGTCGGCAACGCCGCGGGGACCGGAACGGGGGCCTCAATGGGTTCCGTCTTACCGGTGGCGCAGCTGATCGTCGCGCTGAGGATCAAAATGCTGATTATTCGCTTTGAGTCATTCATTGAACTCCCCCGATGAGTGCCCGCAAACTAATAGTATATGAAAACAGCTAAACGCATAGTTCTAAATCACTGCTGTGGCGTCATAATCGACGTTCAAGAATTTTTCTTAAACCAACTGGACGCGAACCTGCGCTCCACGGTTGAGACCAACACCATGGGCTTTGCTCATATGTTGGGGTACCTGGAGATTCCGGTGCTGGCCACCGTCGAGCGTCCGCTTAAGGAAAAAGGCGCGATTCCCAAAACCATTCAAAAATATCTTAACGGCAACGACGCGTCCGAAATTTTTGAAAAGGATTTTTTCGATCTTACCAAGCACAAAGAGATCACCGGCTATTTGCGTTCGCTAAAAAAGAAACAGTTGTTGCTGGCTGGATGTGAAACCGATGTGTGCGTGCTGCAATCCTGTCTCGGATTAATAGATTTGGGTTATGAAATTTATGTGATCGAAGATTTGTTGTTTTCCTCCACCCGCAATGTCAGCGCGGCCGTGGAGCGCATGAAGGGCGCCGGCGCGACTTTCGTATCCCTAAAAACTCTCTACTACGAATTACTTGAGGCGGTCGACACCAGCCCTCAGAGAAAGAAAATTGTTGAGAAATTCGGGCTATTTCCTAAGGAACTGTAAAACACTGATCTTGGCCCTAGTGCTGAGCTTAAGCGCTTCCGCCATCGCCGGATCCGATGACGACAGTTCAATCACCAGCATTCACAAAATTGACCTCACCGGTCAGGATGGACCCACAGGGCCCAATTATTCTCTGACTCTATTCAATGTTAAAAAAGTCAAAGTGCCCGGCTCCCGCGCGCACGTGATCTTCCGCCAGTTCACAAACCGCGTGCGGCTGGAGTTTGAGGCGTCAGGCATTCCCTACGGCAAATATCATATTGGAGTGTCGCGTGGCTGCAGTGGCAATGAGAGCAACTGGACTCACCTGCATGAAATGGAGCAGACCTCCACTCACCTGGCCACTGAGAAATCCCTTCCCACCTATGCGCTTCGCAAAGCAGCAGTCGCCGGGCAAACGGTGCTGCAAGGTATGAACGTCGGCCTGTTCCAGATTAAGGGGAAGAAATCCACTCTGGTGGATTGCAAAGCTATCAAATGAGAAGGCCCATGAAAATCACTCAAGCCGGCGTCAGCATCATTGGCGTCCTGGTCGGAACAGCCGTTCTCGGCATCTTGATCGCCGGCATCACCACCGTGATGAACCAAATGGTCGTGGCCCAATCGACTCTCAAATTTCAAAACGGGGTATTGGTGTTGCACGACGAAGTGCGGGCGCTGGTCAGTCTCCGGGCCGCATGCACCGAAAGTTTTAGAGGCCTGCATTTCACTCAACCGACTGATATATATGTGCGCCCCGATTTAAAGGATCAGAACGGCGCGGCCACCTACGTGCTCAACCAACTCTACGCCGACCGTGCGGTGCGCTTAAATAGCATCACGATCAAAGACTACGTGCCCGCCACCAACCAAGCCACGATGTACCTGCAGTATGTGGCGCCAATGGATGTGGCCGGCCCGCGGGAACTGACCCGCACGGTGATGTTGCAAATTTGGAAGGATGGCTCAAACAATTTAAATGACTGCGTGGCCTTGGCTAAGGCCAGTAGCGACAGCTTGTGGAAAGTCGACGCTGTAACTCCCGCCAACATCTATTACAACGCCGGAAACGTGGGAATCGGAACCACTAGTCCCCAGCAGTACTTGGATGTGCAGATGTCCAATGATGATCAGGGCATGTCACTGACCAATATCACGAGCCTGCAAAACCGCTATCCTTCGTTCCGTATTAAAAATTACTTAAACGGCCATTCTGGATTTCCCTCATACATTGTACAGAACCACCGCGGCACCATGGCCGCCCAGGCACCGATCCTGAGCGGAGACATTTTGGGTACGTTTGAGTTTTTTGGAGCCGTGAGCGCGACTAACGCCATTGGCGCGGCTTCATTGCGGGTAGTGGCCGATGGCGACTTTTCACCGACCAGTGCCCCCGGCGGAATGCATCTTTTGACGGTGCCGATAGGCAGCATCTTAGCCAGTGAAAGAATGATCATTAACTCCGAAGGCGACGTCGGCATCGGTAAAAATTTGCGCGTGGGAGGAGGCCCCGGCGCCATGGTGTCCATCGCCGGCGCTTTATTGCAAGTGGATGGCGGCGCGGGTAACACCACCGGCACTTGGTCAAATTACTCCGATGCGCGCCTGAAAACGCATTTTGGTGAAATTGCCGATCCGCTCGGCACAGTGGCCCGCCTTCACGGCCTGACCTTCGAATGGAAAGACAAACGCGTGCCCGGCCGGCAAATGGGTTTTGTCGCTCAGGAAGTGGAACAAGTGCTGCCGCAATGGGTGCGCGAGGACAGTAAGGGAATCAAAAGCATCGAGCGCATCGGCATGGATGCCTTGCTGATTGAAGCAATCAAAACTCTGCAAAAAGAAAATCAGGAACTGCGCGCCCGCATGATGGCTTTAGAGCGGCAATAGTACACGCGCTTCGACATGAATTAAAGCGGAGCCTTCGCATTGCGCATGCGTATTATGGAATACTGAACCGTCGAGGCTACTGCCGAATTACGCAACGGCCACAAATTGGGC
>JANMVK010000722.1:0-6337 GCA_031392725.1 Pseudobdellovibrionaceae bacterium | reverse complement strand
CCATGACCGCTATTTTCTCGATCAAATGACCAATCAGATTCTGGCGTTCGGCGTGGATGAGCGCGGGCAAAAACGTCTGACTTCCATGGTGGGCCTTGGTCAATGGCAAGAATGGCATGAAGAACAAGTGATCTTAAAGGCCAAATTGGCCAGCCAGCCGGTTGGTAAATCCGCCGAGCCCGTGGTCAAGAAGCGGAAGTTAAGTTACAATGAACAGCGTGAACTGGAGCTTATGGAAGGAAATATCCATAAAGCGGAAGCCGCTTTAGCCCAACTGACCGCGGAGACCGAGACTTTGGCCACTCAGGATCCCAAATCCCTCGCCGGCCACACCAAAAAACTGGCCACGGCACAGGCGGAAGTGGAACGCCTCTACGCCCGCTGGTCGGAGCTGTCGGGACAGTAGTTGCTCAAATGGAAACGTGTGTTTCCATTTGAGCGTCTAGCGTGGCCAGCCATCATCCCTTACTATGACCCCAAGTTACCGCAAGTCACTATAGGGGGAATTATGAATCGCAGACAGATGTTACAAATAGGTTTGGCCACCACAGGATTTGCAGCTATTGCGCCGGCAATGGGTTTTGCCGCCGATCCGCCGCCGCCCGAACTTATCGTCACCAGCACAATCAGCAGCAATCACGGCCACGAATTCAGCCTGACTCCGGTCGAGGCGGTTAAATTATTGCGCTCCACCAAAATCTCGGGTCCGGTGAGTGTTAATATTCATGGTCAATCGAGCCATGGACACACCGTCCAGCTGGCTCACGAAAACTTTTTGGCGCTATTTGTCGACGGCCAGATTCAAATTGAATCGTCGTTGGCCGGACCTCATAGCCATTCGGTGCTGATAAAACTCGACGCCGTTTAAAAATCCCGACACAATTTTAGGGTGAGTGACCGCATTCGCCTTTTGGCCATAATGGAAGATGGAACACCGGAAGCCGTGGACGGCCCGCCGCTGCCTGAGACCGCCGAACAGGTGTGTCAATCCATGGTGCCGCTTTATAAAAGTACCGGATTTGATCCGCCCTGGATCGGCTATTTGGCTCTCAAGGATGGCGAGTGGGTTGGCACCTGCGCATTTAAAACTCCGCCTGTGGACAACCGTGTGGAGATCGCCTATTTCACATTTCCCGATTTTGAAGGCCAGGGTTTTGCCACGCAGATGGCGGTGACCTTGCTCACCATCGCTCACACCATGGATCCAAAAGTGGAAGTGACCGCTCACACCATGCCCGTGGAAAACGCGTCCAACTCGATTCTTAAAAAATTGGGCTTCCAAAAGTCAGGGGCGGTCCACGATCCTGAGGCCGGTCCCGTATGGGAGTGGACCTATGGGTCCAATCGCTAGCGGCAGCCGCAAACTCTTAGTGGCGGCTTTCAATCCGCCAGCCGTCATTTGAAATCCATTGCCCACATGCCATCTCGGCAGCGGAAAACTAAAATCGTGCAGCTGAAATAATTTTTTGAAACGCGGATTTAACAAATCCACATTGGTATACGAATCCGCCGGCCGCACTTGGGCGAATTCGTCCCGCAAGTAACTGCGCAAATGCAGGGCATCGAAACCCATGTGGAGAAAGGCCTCTCCATTAGCCACCCAGGCATGGACCCTGCCGGTTTCCACCGACCTAAAGTCAAAGTAGGGGACCCACGACTCATTGATCCAAGCTTTAGTGGTGATCTGCATCGCGGATTTATGAGCGAAATTTAGGCCGGCCTTGGCGTCGGCTTTCCGATCTGACAGAGTGACCGGGCCGTACACAGCCACATGAAATAGAAATGGCGACTCGGGTTGGAATTTCATCAAATCCGTCCACTCCATGACTTGCAGCTTCCAGTTTTTGAATAGGCTCGCGAAACTTGGAATTTCTGCTCCAGGTACGTGGCCGTGAAAGCCGCGGTTGCGGGCGGTGGCCGCGGCAATTTGTTCAAGCGCATTGAGTGGAAGGACAAGCGTGTTGTCTTTGATTGCGTTAATGGCCGCGTCGGTCTCCGTGCGTGGAACGGTTCCGTAATTAATCGCCATGGTGGTGGAACTCAAAATCAATTTTCCCGGAATGCGCCACATCCCCGAGGGCAAAGGCGTGATGCCGTCCGGCTGCCAGGTGAGCGAAACGCAATCGGTGAGAGGATAGTTGATCGTGTCGAGCAATCCGGCGTAGCCGGTGGATTTTTTAACATCCGTCCACTCCAATATGGCGCGTCGGATAAGCGGTTGCATCCATGACGGATCAATTGATTGGCGTGCTAAATCCATTGCAAGTTGTTCCATGCGTTCAGGCGTGAGTGAACAATCGCCGAGGTTCACCGTCGGTGAGCCGATGGCCTCATTGAAAAAGGCAAAGTCGCCCCATCGGATGGAGTTGTTAGCGCTGTCGTAAACGATGCGTCCCTGCGCGCGCCATCCGCCCTGGGGCAGCTTCCAATTCACACCGAAACATTTGCCGTCAGTCAGTACCAAGTCATAAACTAAAACTCCCGGCTGATTCCAAGTCATCTCGACCAGCGCTTCGTTGTTGCCGATGTTGTCCGTTTTGATTTTTAGTCCGCTGAGCATCGACGCTTGCACATTGGTCCAATCCGCCGGGTAGGGCAGATCGAAATGCATACTGGGGAGTTTCACCGATGGCGTGACTTCAATCCGCGCCTGCGACTCACTCCAGGCCGGGTCCGGCCTGACCATTATATCCGCGTTAACCGTGATGAACTGCGCCCGGGCTTCGTATGAAAATATGACGCCCGCGAAACTTAAAACCATCCATAGTTTTGTTTTCATAACTCAATTATCAGGGATTAAAGCGGAGGTTGGAAGAGAACGTCTTAAAATAAATTCCGTTTCCCCAGAGAATGATCAGCAGTTTGACACTCAATTCATCATTGATGGCACGCCACCGTGGAGCGGTCTCAAATCATTACGCGGGGCCGCTTGTACTGACCACGGCCGACCCTTAGAATTGATTTTCAACAATACCGGGTGAGGTAACCATGGGTGAAGATTTAAAAGCTGAAATTGAGAGACTGAAAGCCGAAAATGAAACGTTAAAAAATAAAAAAGCTCCGGCGCGCGGAGTGCTGACCATGAAAGTCAGTGAAAAAGGCGCACTGTCGGTTTACGGCATGGGCCGTTTTCCGGTGACTCTTTACAAAGAACAGTGGCTGAAACTTTTGGAAATTCAGGCTGAAATCAAAAAATTTATTGGCGAAAACGACGGCAAATTAAAAACTAAAGACTAATGCTGCCGACTAAAGCGTACGCCGCTCCTAATTCCACTTCGAAGCTGGGCCCTTTTTCCATTCAGCGGCGCAAGCCGGGCCCGCACGATATTTTAATCGAGATCAAATTCTGCGGCGTTTGCCATTCCGATATTCATCAGGCGCGGGATGAATGGGGCGGCTCAATTTTCCCCATGGTGCCCGGCCATGAAATCGCCGGCGTGGTCAGCCAGATCGGCGGCCAAGTCACGCGTTTCAAAAAAGGCGATCATGTGGGCGTGGGCTGCTTTGTGGATTCGTGCCGCACGTGTGGATCCTGTAAAGAAGGCCTTGAGCAATTTTGCGAAAAGGGCATGACCGTCACCTACAACGGTTTGGAGAAAGACGGCGAGACGCCGACCTTCGGCGGTTACTCCACCCAGATCACGGTCGACGAAAAATATATTGTGCGGATTCCCGATTCCATTCCACTCGACAAGGCCGCGCCGTTGTTGTGCGCCGGGATCACCACCTACTCGCCTCTGCGCCATTGGCAGGCGGGGCCCGGAAAAAAAGTGGCCGTGGTGGTTTTGGGCGGATTGGGCCATATGGGCGTAAAAATCGCCCACGCCATGAAAGCGGAAGTCACCGTGCTGAGCCAATCCTTGCGTAAAAAGGAAGACGGCAAACGGCTGGGTGCGGATCACTTTTACGCCACCTCGGATCCAGAAACTTTCAAAAAATTAGCCGGCACTTTCGATTTGATTTTGAACACGGTGTCGGTCGAATTGGATTGGAATCAGTATTTGCGCTTGCTCCGCCGCGACGGCACCATGGTTTTGCTTGGCATTCCGAGCACGCCTCCGAAAGTCGAAGCGGGCGCTCTGATCATGGGCCGCCGCAGTTTGGCCGGCTCTCTGATCGGCGGCATTCAGGAGACCCAGGAAATGCTGAACTTTTGTGGCCAGCACGGCTTGGGTTCGGACATTGAAACGATCCCCATCGCCAAAATCAATGAAGCCTACGAGCGCATGATAAAAGGCGATGTCCGTTACCGTTTTGTGATCGACATGAGTTCGCTGGTAAGCTAAACCAGACCCATGTCTTGCCCTTGTGGATCCAAAAAAGAACTCGATAATTGCTGCGAACCTTTCCTGAAAGGCGAGGCTCAGCCCGCGACGGCGGAGCAGTTGATGCGTTCGCGCTACACGGCTTATACTAAAGGCGACATCGGCTACATTAAGCGCACGGGCGCTCCGGAAACTCACCGGGATTTTGACGCCAACGCCGCTAAAGAATGGGCAACCTCGGCCGATTGGAAAAGTTTAAAAATTCTATCCGTTGATAAAGGCTCTGAGGCCGATAAAAAAGGCACGGTGGAATTTATGGCCACCTATGCGCAAGATGGCAAGGTGATGGATCATCACGAGGTTTCTAAATTCCGTAAAAATCCAGGCGGCGTGTGGATGTTTGTCGATGGCGAGTCGCACACTCACGAAGAAGGCAAGGGCCACGAACATCATCACACCCATCATGTGCAACACACAGTGGTGCGTGAAGGTCCGAAAGTGGGCCGCAACGACCTATGTCCGTGTGGTAGTGGGAAAAAATTTAAAAAATGCCACGGGGTTGAGGCTTAGTCAGATCCAGCCGGAAAGAATCGCGGCCAGGGAACCCACCGATACTAAAACCCAAAGAACCACGCCCTGAATTAGGATTTTGAGTCCGACGTTTCTCAGCGCCTCGCGGGTAAAAGACGCGCCAATAATAAACAAAGTCATTACGAACAAACGTTTGGCGCCCTCTGCAACCATCTGCCCCGCGTTTTGCAATTCGGGAATCCAGGTCACTAGCGCCGCCATGATCACAAACCCCAAAATAAACCAGGGCTTTTTGATTTTGGTTCCGCTTGCGTCCTTACGTTCATTGTAAGCGATCAGCAAAACCATGGGCACAATCCACAGCGCGCGCGCCAACTTGACCGTGGTTCCCACTTTCAACGCCTCCGGTCCGAATTGCATCGACGCGCCGACCACGGAACTGGTGTCATGAATGGCCAAAGCACTCCACAAACCAAATTGAACTTCGGATAAATTCAACGCGTGCCCAATCAGCGGAAATAAAAACAGCGCCGCGGCGTTGAGCAAAAACACAGTGCCCAGTGCCACCGAAATCTGATGTGTCGTCGCCCTTAAAACCGGAGCCACGGCGGCGATAGCGCTGCCGCCGCAAATCGCGGTGCCGGCCGAGATCAAAATCGAGGTCTTTCGGTCAGTCGTCAGCAAGCGGTTGAGTATTGTGCCGAATAAAAACGCCATGGAAATTCCCAGCGCCGTATAACCCAAACCTTGCAGGCCTACGCGGCCGACTTCGATCAAGTTCATGCTGGCGCCGAGACCGGTGATGGAAATCGCCATCAAGCGTGGAGCGAATTCCTTAGTCCGCTCAGTGAACGGATTGCCAAACGCCAGAGCGAGCACGGTTCCGGCAAGCAAAGCCATCGGCGATGACACATAAGGGATCAAACAGAGGAGGGCGCCCACGGGCAAAATTATGTGCATGGTTAGAACGACATTTGCAGAGTGACCATTTCAGCCAGATACATAGTTTTTTCAACAAAGTATTTCACGTCGAGGCGCAAAGAACCGCCGGTGAAGTTGAGTGCGACACCGGCATCGGCGTCGACACCCATGCGGAATTCAGAGACGGTCAGGGGCCCGGAGTCCATGGTGGTGGTGTAGTTGGAATAGGCGATCAAAGGTCCGGCGCCGGCGAAAAAATTAAAAGTTTGGCCGCCGAAGGGCACCAGCACCAGATAATCGAGGAGCGTGACAAAACCGCTGGTTTTTCCATAGGCTCCGGCTGAGGACAAAAATTTAGGCGCGCCCGGTGACACCAAAATTCCGGTGTCGGTGCGCAAACCGTGAAATTTCATGGGCGCGCCGGTGCGGCGGGCGCCAAAAAATAGATGCGACTTGCTCCAAGTTTTGCCGATTAATTTTTCAGAATAATTGACGTTGGCCACGGTCAATCCCCACAGCGGGGATTGTGCGGGCGACTTCATTCTCCAGGTGGCA
Organism: Pseudobdellovibrionaceae bacterium; assembly: GCA_031392725.1. Classification (GTDB taxonomy): domain Bacteria; phylum Bdellovibrionota; class Bdellovibrionia; order Bdellovibrionales; family UBA1609; genus JALHOQ01. The sequence goes on along the minus strand of JANMVK010000722.1, from coordinate 65 downwards.
GACGGTGTGATAGTCGGTTCATCACTCAAGTATGATGGCAATACCTGGAATGCAGTTGACCCGGG
>JANMVK010000661.1:0-2903 GCA_031392725.1 Pseudobdellovibrionaceae bacterium | reverse complement strand
AGCTGAATCAGCTTGCGGTCTAAACCGGGCGATGAAACTTCCAGCTCATAACGTCCCCCTGGTACCGCATCTTCCACATCCAGGCGCAAATTCAATCCCTTGGAGACGTTGGCGCAGTCATCGATGCTCACTCCGCCCTGCTCGCGCTCAATAAACACCCGCAATGTCCGGTCACGAAACTCGATATCGTACAACCGGCAGCCTTCGCGCACGCTTACTTCTTCCGCAAACTGGCGGATTTGTTCCATTTGCGCTGGGGAAAGCACGCCTCACTCCAAAAAAAAAGAGGGTTTTTGGCCCTCAGTGAACCCGAGTAATTACCAAGAATTTTACGTGGTTGGCAAGCTCTATCCCAGGGTTAGTAGAACTGCATCCCCGCCATCGCGGTAATACTTGGCGCGACGGCCGACTTGAGCAAAGCCCATTTGCTCGTAAAGCGCGAGAGCCGCTGCATTTTCAGCATGAACTTCGAGCCAAATGCGTTCACTGGGCGACTTCTTCTCCAACATGTTCGTCAGGAGATGCTTCATTTCCCCCCGCCGCTGGCGCTCAGGGTGGGTGGCAAGCACAGTGATTTCACGATGTTGGTCGTACAAGCGGAACAAACAAAACGACGCCAGGCCATAATTTTCCACAACCAGGCCGACGCCCTGGCCAATTTCTAATTCCTGTTTAAGCAGGTCCCGGGTCCAAATGCCGCCCACTGGAGTCGCATTATTTTTATAGACCGACTCCATAATTGCCGCCAATTGCGGCAGATGGCGCAGGGTTAGGACCTCAATTTCGGCTGACTCATCGTGCAAGGGCTAAATCTCCGCGATCATGTTTTTGACCTGGTACTTATTGAGTAAAACCTCATACCAGTCCTTAAGACGCCGCTCAACCTGAGTTCGGCTCAAATAAGATTTAATATTTTCTTTGAAATTTTCGTAGGGAAGATCGCCGAATTTCAGACGATTCTCGTTAAAATATTTTTGTGCCTCGGAGTCCGTAATGGGCAAAACGGAAGACTGCGCACGGAATTGAATAAATTTTTTGGCGTGGACCTTACGCCTGAGACCGGCCTGAAGCTCCTTGGTGGTCACCTTAAGCTCTTTCCACGCTGGGGCTTCCCGCAGAGCGGTCATGGCCTGCTTCTCCAGCTGATTCATTTCATCAGCAGGCACTTGCACCACATTGAAGTTCTGCGCCTCAAGCGCGATGGCATTTTCCAGCAAGGTGTCCTGCACCACTTTGGCGAAGCCCTTTGAATCGAGCGCCAGGATCTTAAACGCGGGTTTGGTGTCCTTGGCGTAGAGCGCGCTTTCGAGCAGATTTTGGATTTGAACTTCGCGGCTGGTTACCACTTCACCCTTTACCGTACCCACTCCGGTGGATTTGATTTCAGCGGCTGATGTGGTGATAGAAAGGAGCAACATAGCTAACATGGGTTTCATGGATGATTTTAAACATAAAAAAACCGGACCTGCAATCAGGCCCGGCTTCACAGAGGAACCCCGAGGGAGGGGTTTTCAAAGCATTCAAATTAAAAGGTCAGAGTTCCAGTCACTTTAAGTGTCCAGAAGGCGATTTCTTCCAGCGGCTTCGTGTTCTCCGGCAAGATGCCGTAGTTTTGGAAGTCGAACTCATTGGTGTTGGTCAAATTCGAGCTGTAGTCAAATCCGCCACCGATCATAAAGGTGTCGTTGATTTGGAAATCAGCACCGAGCATCAAACCCAGGTTAATCGCGGTGGTTGAATCATCGCTCGGGCCGGCAACAGTACCGCTTGAGGTCACGATCCGCTGAGAGTAACTGCGGGTGATGTAAGCGAGACCGGCGCCAACGAAGGGCTTGAGGCGAGTGTTCAAAATGTAGTACTTCGCATTGATGCCGATGTCGTACTGATCCAACTCACGATAGATTCCCGGATTCCAGAAAGTATCGATGAAATGGTTGGAGTAGAGGAAGGAAGCCTCAACAGCCGTGCGTTCGTTAGCTAAGATACCAACAGCGAAACCACCGCCGAAGTTACCTTTAACATTAGACGCTTCGTAATTCAGGGCGCCTAAAGAACCGTTCACATACAGCTTGCTGCCTTTTTTGTCGCCTTCGTCTTCCGAAGCGGAAGCGCTAGCCGATGAAGTCGCAGCGGCAGGGGCCGGAGCGGCAATGGCGGCGGGAGGCGCAACTTCTTTTACGGATATAATTTCAGGAGCCGGTTGAGCGGGCTGCATGATTTCGATCTTTTCGATCGTCACTTGCGTCGGCACTGGTGCTACCGTTTTGCCTGAACCAGTTGAAGCGGCGGCTTCTTCTAAGGCCTTGGCTTGAGCGGGATCCAGCTTGCTGCCGAACAAACGGTCAGCGCGGTCTTGCTCTTCTCTGAGCCGAGACTCTTCCAGCTTTTCCACAATCTTCTGCTCGGTCGAAACCTCAGCACCGATGCGCTGTTTGCGAAGCGCCTCCGCTTTGGATTCAACTACGGGCTGAGCTTCAACTACAGTCGCAGGTTGCTGCGAGGGAGCCGGAGCTGCTACCGCTTGTGCGGCGCTAGTGGAGTTGGAATTTGTGTTTACGATCACAGCCGACTCGATAACGTCATTTTGAGCGACTGCGCGACGGAGCGTTCCGTCCTGTGCACTGGCCTGGCTGGCCAAAGAAATAATCGCGATAGTCGCGATCAGATTGTTGAACTTCATGTTCTACCCCTGTGATTGTAGGTTTAAAATTTACGATCCTTCGTACGGAGTTCCCTATGAGCAAGCCATATGCCGCACCAGGGCCAAAATGGCTCCTTTATTGTTAAAGTGCTGGAATTGCTAGATTTAGCTGAAAACTATGGGCCTTTTTCAGGGTTGGCCCAAGGCGGGCACATGCGCCCGAAGTGACTATCCCCGCGACATTTAATGTAAAAAAAACAAT
>JANMVK010000630.1:0-2536 GCA_031392725.1 Pseudobdellovibrionaceae bacterium | reverse complement strand
ACGGGTCTTTTCATACCCATAATTTCCACTTCCCCCTTGCCCTGGCCGTTTTTCCCCACCGCTTTGAGAAGTTTTATTTGGGGAAATTTGTTAGCAAGTAAATGCTCTTTTAAATGTTTGTCGCGCAATGACACACCGGTTTCCAAAGTGGTGGCCTCAATAATCACATTCTCCGCAGTCACGCCGTCAGGGGTTTTGTAGGCTATGCCCGAGACCTTTGAGGTTTGCGCCTTAAAACTGCCAGCCGGACTCAAGGTAATGTCCACAGCCACATGATTGGCCTGCGCCAGAGCTGAAAAACTGACGACGGCTAAAAGTGACAAATATTTATGCAACTTCATTAAGATTGCCCCCTATTACTCTTGCTCGTAAAATTCATTGTAGCTAGACTTCCTCTTGGGTGCCAATACTTCTCATTTTTTTTCTTCTTGGAATCTCAAATCGGGCATCGGCCTACCCCGAATTTATTGGATACAAATATACGTCGTGCCTCACCTGCCATTTTAATGGCCATGGCAACGGTCCGCTGAATGAGTATGGTCGAGCTCTGTTTGGCGCGGAACTGGCTGGAGGTGCGCTAGCTTTTGGCCGTACTGATGAACAGCTAGGCGAGGCTTCCGGTTTTTTTGGCCGCGCCAAAATGCCGCACTGGTTTCAGCCGGGTGCTAAGGCGCGCATGCTTTTGTTGCGTAACAATCCGCCGAAATCTGCCGAACCCGCGCGCAGTATTCTGATGCAGGCGGATTTCAATGTCGGCGTATTCTTCGATGCCGATTATAAATATGGATTTGTCAGCTCGTTCGGTTACGTGCCCACGCCCCAGAGGCTGGCGTTGAACGCCGGGGGACGGGACGTAAAAAACTGGATTTCGCGCGAACATTATCTGCGTTTGAATTTCGGTGAGAGTTTGTGGGTCTACGCGGGATTTCTCGACAAGGTTTACGGGATCCGCATCGTGGATCACACCGCTTTCAGCCGGCAGAAAACGGGCCTGGCTCAGAACGATCAGGCGCACAGTTTGATTTTTCATTACGTTCAACCCACTCACGAATTCACCATCGACTTGTTTGGCGGGAATCTTTATCAGGATGCGCCGGTCCGCCAAAAGGGCGCTTCAATGCTGTGGGAGTATGAGCAATCCGAGGCGTGGCGGCTCGGAGTTTCGGCGCTTTACTCATTCAATGAATTTGTCAAAAACACCCGCGCGGGCGTGCAGTCCCGCTATGGCATGGGCCATGGCGCGGCTTTTTTGCTCGACGTCGGCTTGATTCAAAACTCACCTAAAGTGGGCGAGTCAAAAAAAGGTTACTACCTCTACTCCGAAGCTTTTCAACGGCTGTCGAAGGGCTATCATTTATTCGTGGTGGGGCAGGCCTACAAGGACGACATGAAAGGCAACCGGCCGGATCAGTTTCGCTCGGGCGTTGGTTTGTTGATGTTTCCGGCTCAGCGGATTGAGTGGCGGTTTGAATTGGCCGATGGGCGGCAGTTCACCGATAACAATGAAGTTCAAAGGGACACCTGGGCGCTATTAACCCAGTTGCATCTATCGTTATGAAAATGTTGAAGCTACCGCTAATTTTAAGTTTTTTGACTCTCACGCTGGCGCCGGCGGCTCTGGCGCAAAACAAACAGCGCCGGCCACGCCAAAGACCGCCTCCGGAAGTTTCCGCTGAGTCCAGTGTGCAAGCCGCGCCGGTGGCCCGATCGCGCACCCACTCGAGTTCAGTGGGAGTGGGGATGGTCACCTGGCATGAGACCGTCGAACTCCAGCAGGCCGGAAACACCGCCAAGATGTACGCCCAGCTGAAGGCGGTGACTTTCAGTTTTGATTTCAATCAACTACGTCCGCTCTCGCGCTGGCATTGGTCCTACGGAATTGATCTGGGTGTGGGAACGCTAAAGGGCAAGGGGACATCGCCGATCACGGATCAGTTCAACGACCAGCCGTTCTTAATGGCCACCGCCCGTTGGGGCTTGGTGTTTCGCGCCAGTCCGGCTGCGCGCGCGGGATTTTTTATCCCAGCCAGCTACCGTCAGATCCAATGGGCCTACGATTCCTCGTCTACAACCAAGGCCGGAGATGCGCAACTTTCCGCTGGTATTGGCGGCGTGTTTCAGCTGCGCTTCACTCCGCGCACCTCGTTTCAGACCACTTTGCTTCATCAGCACATGTGGTCGGCTAACATCTGGGGCGCGGCCCTCAATTTCGAATTATAATTTAGCGGAATTCACATTTGTCATTAATGCACGTGCCGCGGGGGCTCGGGCAGTCTGAACGAAAGCGGCACTCGTTGCCGGTGATCTTGCATTTGTTAGATGAGCAAGAGTCCATCACGACGCAGTCGGTATCAAACTTACACTTCATAGGTTTAGGCGGCGAGTAGGGCCGGCCGGCTGACGTGGACTTGGCGGGCGTGCTTTGTTTTTCCGTGTGCGCGGCGGGCGGTGTTGGCGAATGGGAATCACCGATGGGCGGTGAGCTGGAGCAGGCGGTGAGGACAGCGGCGGCGGTCAGTATTAAAAACAAGCTTTT
>JANMVK010000595.1:0-5867 GCA_031392725.1 Pseudobdellovibrionaceae bacterium | reverse complement strand
CCACTTTTTCACAATTTAAAAATGCATCTTCCTGGGGTGCGTAGGGCGAACGGTTCTGCGGCGTGGGCGCCTGCACCAATAGCGGACGGTGGCCGACACGGATTTCAATTTCGCGGAGTAGATCGCTGATTCGGATCGGCATGCCGCTCGCCACATTGAGCGGGCCGGTAAAAGTTTGATCGATCGACCATTTTAAAAAACCGCAGGCGTCTTCGGCGTGAATCATGGAGATTTGCGCCGCGGTATTGGGCACGTAGATAGTTTGATTGCGTTCAATGCGCTCGACGTGAAACTCAAGCCTGCGAGTGTAGTCATCGGGTCCGAGAATAAACGGAAAGCGGACCGCCAGCACCGGAAACTGGCTTTGCAGGGCAAGCAGGGTTTCCGCGCGGCGTTTGCCGTCTTGGTATTTCTGGCCGGCATCTTTGGTCATGGGTTTAGACATGTCAAAGGTCAGGGGATTGAATCGTTCTTCTTTGCGGTTGGTGCCGTCATCATAAACGCTGCCGGTGGAAATCATAATATAGCGGCCAACTTTTTTAAAATGCGAGATGGCGCTTTGAGCGTCGACATCATCGTAACAAGCGAAGTCCACGACGAGGTCGAAATCCCGGTCGACACTGCTCAGAGCCAGATTGCGGCGGTCGCCTTTGTAAACGGCCGCGCGTTTGAGGTGCGGCGATTGGCCGGTGCGGTTGACCACATTTAGGTCATACTTTTTATCGCGGTCGAGTTCCATACATAAACGCAAACCCACAAAGCGGTTGCCACCGATAACTAAGACTCTCATTGGCCCACTTCGAACGCGCCTAATGCCATTCGCCGGACGAAAGGATCAAGAATGGGATCCACGCGGTGATCGAGGTTGGGAATCACGTGGAATTCCCCTTTAAATCCGCTTTCCAATAATTTTTTATGCGCGGATTTTGATGATTCCAGCGGCCAGCGGTTGTCCTGTTCACCGTGCAAGGCGAACACTTTTATATTTTTATTCAACTCACTGTAGGGTTCAGGCGGGAAACCGCTGCCAGCCGTGATTATGGCTTTGGTATTGGGCAAGAATTTCGCCAAGTAGGGCGCCAGATATCCGCCTTGGGAAAAACCAAAGATCACCAGCGGCGTTGGCGCGTGCACCACTTCCTTGACCAATTCCGACACCCGTTCAGCGGTGGTGCTCGGATGCACAATCATAATATCTCGTGAAGTGTCGCGGAAATACCAGGAATAGGCTTCGATAAATCCCGCGCCCTTCCAAATCGGCACCGGAAAAGGCGCGTTGATCGATAAAATCTGAAACGGCAGATCGGCTTCGAGCCAGCCCATTCGGCGGGTCATGCTCAGGGCGTGATCCTGGTATCCGTGAAGCAAAATCACGGTTCCAATTCCTTTTCCACGCTGTAGATAGCGCATGGGCAAAGTGAATTCAGCTTTGTGTGAGGGCCAATCCCTCAGCGTCGGTTCAGTCAATGGGAATCACGTCCTGTCCTTTTGGATCATGCTCCTGCGACAAGGTTTTTGGCAAGCGTTCGCGGATCACCGATTCCAGCGCCGTTAAGATGTCGGACTTCCATTGGTCCTTGCGGTAAAGCAGTGAGATCTCGCGGGTGGGCACCGGTTTTTCCAATTCCCTCACATAATCGCGCCGTTCCACTTCTGGCAGCGTGTCCACAAAAAGAGCCGGCACCAAAGTGTAGCCGCGCGACTTGCGGATCAGGTTGCGGAGGGTGTCCAGATTTCCGCCGGCGAACTGCACATTGGGATAAACGCCCTCATGCATTTTTAAAGAACAATAGCGCACGATCTGGTTGCGGAAGCAGTGGCCGTCAGCGAGCAGCCACATTTCGCTGGCGCTGAGGTCGTCTTCCTTGATCCGCTTACGCGTGGACAGGGCATTTTGTTTGGAGACGTAAAGCGAAAACGGCTCGTAGTAAAGTGGCTTCTCCTTTAAACCGGTCTCATGAACCGGGGTGGCGAGAATTCCCGCGTCGAGCGTGCCTTCACGCAAACCTTCGATTATGGAACTGGTCTTGAGCTCATCTACCACCAGCTGCACTTTGGGAAAATCCTCGGAGAATTTTTCGAGAAACAAGGGCACCAGATAGGGCGCCACCGTGGGAATCACTCCCAACCGCAAATCTCCACTGACTTCGCTGCCTTGGTTCTTGGATAGATCCATTAGCTTTAAATGTTCGTGTAACAGGGCCTTGGCCTGATGAATGAACTTGAGCCCCTTAGCGGTGGGCGTGACCGGTTTTTTGAGGCGGTCAAATAAGGGGTACCCGATTTCCTCCTCGACCTTTTGAATTTGCATGCTCAGCGTAGGCTGCGTCACATGACAGGAGTCGGCCGCTTTGCCGAAATGGCGCAGCTTATCCACGGCCACAATGTACTCGAGCTGGGTCAAAGACGGCATAATCGCCTCCTAATGACATGATAGATAACATCAATCGTACCATTTATACAATCGATTTTACTTATGTCAGGCCAGGGCCGATCTTAGAGAGAACCGTAGGAGGTTTTAAATGCTAAGCGTGGGTAAACCGTTTCCTGATTTCAACCTGAAGGCCGTAACTGGCACTGATATTAAGACCGCGTTCTCAGAGGTCACCAATAAAACCTATAAGGGGAAGTGGCTGGTCGCCTTCTTTTACCCTAAGGATTTTACTTTTGTGTGTCCGACTGAGATCAAAGGATTCCAAGAATTAAACACTCAGTTTAAGGATCGCGATACCCAGCTGCTGGCCTTTAGCACTGATTCGGAATTTGTCCATTTGGCGTGGAAGCAGAGTGAGGCGGATTTAAAAGGTCTGTCGTTTCCCATGATTTCCGATATTAAGCGGGAACTCAGCGCGCAGCTCGGCATCCTCGACGAAAAAGAAGGCGTGGCTCAACGCGCGACTTTTATTGTCGATCCCGATGGAATTATTCGCTTTGTGTATGTGACGGATTTAAATGTCGGCCGCAACCCCAAAGAAGTTTTGCGCATTCTTGATGGCTTGCAGACTGATGAACTGTGTCCGTGCAATTGGCAAAAAGGCCAGGAAACGATTCACGCATGAGTCTCTTAGCTGTTAAAGACAAAATTCCAGATTTCGGGCGCGACATCCGCCTGAATCTGGAAACGGTTTTGACCGAAGAGGGCGCTCCGGGCCTCACGCTCCATCAGTTGTGGGGCGTGGCTCTGGCTTGCGCTTATGCGGCGGATTCCCAAGATTTGGTCGATGCCATTTTAGCGGATGGGCAATCGATTATCCTCGATGATAACTACCGTGAGGGGGCTCGTTCAGCGGCCACCATCATGGCGATGAACAATGTGTATTACCGCACAATTCATTTGTTGGAAGATCCGGCATTGCAAAAAATGCCCGCACGGCTGCGGATGAATGTGATTGGCAAACCTCCCGTGAGCAAAGTGGATTTTGAGGCCATGAGTTTCGCGGTCTCAAGCTTGGCCGGCTGTGGACAGTGCCTGGTGGCTCACAAAAGTGAGTTAAAAAAGGCGGGAATGGACGACACCGGGCTACATTCGTTGATTCGCATTGCTTCCGTGATAAAAGCCGCTGATTCGGCCTTGAGAATTAGCCGTATGTGAGACTAGGATGGCGCCATGATCAATGTCGCCAATATCTCCAAGCACTACGGTAATAAAGTGCTGTACAAGGATGCTTCGTTTCAGCTCAACCCCCGGCGAAAAAGCCGGGCTAGTGGGCCCCAATGGCGCGGGCAAGACCACGATTTTTCGCATTATCACCGGTGAAGAGGGTGTCGATCAGGGGCAAGTGGCTAAGCCTGAAAAAACCGTCATCGGTTATTTCTCGCAAGATATTGAAACCATGGAAGGCAACACGGTTTTAGAAGAAGTAAAATCCGCCGCCGGCCGCTTGGCGGTGTTGCAAAAGCAAATTTCCATTTACGAAGCCAAACTATCTGAAGAAATGCCCGAAGACGAAATGATGAAGGTGCTCGAACATTACGGCGAGATGCAGGCCGAGTTTGAACGCTTGGGCGGATATGATCTCGACACCCGCGCCGCAGAAATTATCACGGGCTTAGGGATTATGCCGGAAGACCACGACCGCGACACCGGCACCTTTAGCGGTGGCTGGAAGATGCGGATCGCGCTGGCTAAAATTTTAGTTTTGAATCCCGATGTTTTATTAATGGACGAGCCGACCAATCACTTGGATCTTGAAAGTATCGTATGGCTTGAGGACTGGTTGCGCAATTATAAGGGCGCCCTATTAATGACGTCCCATGATCGCGACTTTATGAATCGCTTGGTTTCGCGGATTGTGGAAGTTGCGCATCAGACCATCACGGTCTACACCGGTAATTACGATTTTTACGAACGTGAGAAATTGGTCCGCCGCGAACAACTTGTGGCAGCGGCCAAACGCCAAGACGATATGCTCGCCAAAGAGGAAGAGTTTATCGCACGCTTTGCCGCCCGGGCCTCGCACGCGGCGCAGGTGCAATCGCGGGTTAAAAAACTAGATAAAATTGACCGCATTGAAATTCCCACTGATGAAAAGGCCATTCAGTTTTCCTGGCCTGTGCCTCCCCGCGGAGGCGATGAAGTGGTGAAGCTTGAAAATCTCGGAAAAACTTGGCAGCGGGCGGGCGGGCGGCCCATTGAAGTATTCAAAGGCGCCAATGCCTTGGTTAAGCGGCTCGACCGCGTGGCTGTGGTGGGTGTGAATGGCGCGGGTAAGTCGACACTGCTAAAAATCATTTGCGGGCAAGCCGAGGCTTCAGACGGCCGGGCGACCATCGGCGCGAGCATTGAAGTGGGTTATTTTAGCCAGAATTCTTTGGATGTACTGGATCCCAAGAGCACGGTTTTAGAAGAGGTCCATTCGCGCATTCCAACCGCGGGAATCGGATACGTGCGCAACTTGCTTGGCGCTTTTAAATTTTCCGGAGATGAAGTGGACAAACGAATTTCGATTTTATCCGGCGGCGAAAAAAGCCGGGTGGTGCTGGCCACTATTTTATCCAAGCCGGTTAATTTTTTGGTGCTCGATGAGCCGACCAATCATTTGGATATTCAATCGCGTGATGTTTTATTAGAGGCCGTTACCAATTTTCCTGGCACCGTGATGATCGTCAGCCATGATCGCCACTTTTTACGTAAGATGACGACCCGGGTGTTCCGCTTGGATAAACACGAACTCACCGTTTACGACGGTTCGTGGGATGATTACCTAATGCGCGCGGGCGTTCACGCGTAGGCGGGCGCGGCTGCGCGCCCTTATGCTTAATTTACTTTAGTCTTGATCTTAAACGCCGCTTTACTAGTGCACACTTTGGCGCCGGCTTCGCCGGTGCAGTTCATGGCGCCGCAATTTAAACTGATCACTTTATTTTCTTTGTTCTCGGTGCGGATCTCTTTTTTCCAATCATCGCAGGCTTTTTTCCAAGTGGCTTTGGCGTCCTTATTGGTGGCGGCGGCTTCGCCTTCCACATCGGCATTTCCGTCGGTCATTTCCCACTGATTGGTGGTGGCCTCGGCTCCCGGCTTGCCCTTTTTGATTTGAATGGTGGTCGTGGAATCTTCGCCCTGGGTATTGACGTCATTGATATCCACGGTCTCAGCCCAGGCTGCGGTCGCGAATACGGATAAAACGAGAGTTAAAAGAATTTTCATAAATTACCTCCTCAAAGGAGGCAAGATCCCATAATATCCCCGGCCATGAAACACATAACGCTTATGCTCGTCTCAATGTTGCTATGTCCGCCTGCCTTCGCCTGGGGCAAGCGGGGTCACCAAATCGTCGCTGAAAACGCCGCCATTGTCGTCAGCAGCGAACCTGATGCCGCTTTCATGCGCGCCATTAGCTTTGACTTCGCCTATTACTCCAATGTGC
>JANMVK010000444.1:0-2166 GCA_031392725.1 Pseudobdellovibrionaceae bacterium | reverse complement strand
TTATAGCAGGATATGCACCCCCCGTGCACGCCCGAGCCCCTTAAATGCAATGCATAAATCAGCTAATTAAGACGAGAGTCGGTGTCATCCTCGAATGAAGCTCTTATACTAAGTTCCGAATGAAGTACGTTAAGTCTCTTGCCTTCGTGTTACTGTCGCTTGTGATCGGCGTTGTTGGCGCCGTGACACTGATCAACAGTGGCGCGTTTCAAAACCGCATTGAGCAGGAGGTCCGCGCCAAGACCGGCGCTCCGCTCAAGCTCGGCCGCATTCAGATTCCGTTGCAATGGCCTCCCACCGTCTCCGTTCAAGCCACCGAATTGTCCATGCCCGACGTGACCATGCAGTTTAAATCCTTGGTGGTCACCATCGCCGCCCTGCTGGAACCCTATGATTTCCGCGTTACTGTCTTAGAACCTAAAGTGATTCTTAAGGGTCCAGTTTCAGCCTTTAGCGCCGGTCCCGGGGCTGGTGCCGCGGGCGATAAATCCGGCGCTGCTGCCGCGGCCCCGGCGCGCTTCCGCCTGGTTTTGAATATTATCGACGGGGAACTGCAGTCGACCGATCTCAATATCAACAAACTCAACTTGGAATTTGAACAGAAACAGTGGATGAAAAATCCGGCTAAACTCAAGGCCGCGGCACGGGTGCGCAGCCAGATTTTCCCGGGTGAACTGCCGGTCTCGGTGCAAACCGATAGCTTCACCTTTAGTGAGGATTCGGTGAAGGCCAGCGCGGTGAAGGCGTCCTTTGCCGGATTAAATGCCACGGTTCAGGGGACGACCCTGCTGAAAGAAGGCCGCCACCGCTGGGTGGCGGAAGTAAAGGCTCCGGATTTAAGCCAGGTGCCGGCGCCGTTTGAAATTCCCGCCAGCCAGTGGCAGGGGTCGGTGGAACTCAACGCCGAGTTGACCAAAGAGTCCACCGCTAAACCGTGGGCCGCCGACGGACGGGGCGCCTTCAAAAATGTAAAGGCCAAAGTGAAATGGAAAAACGAAAAAATTTCAGTCGACGGCTTGGTGTCGGCCAGCCTTGAGGGAAGGTTTTCCTACTTCGAGAATAAAGTCAGTGTTCCAGCGCTCAGTGGCTACGTCGATTTGGAAATGGCGCAGGTTGAGGCCTACGGAATTTTAAGCAAGCCGCCCAACACGGCCTTGAGAGTGGATCTCGCGGCGGAGGGCACGCCGGATAAAATCGATATTAAAAAATTGGAAGCCCAGTTGTGGCAATTGAAAGCGGATATGTCCGGCACGGTCACCATGAAGGCGCCTTATGACGGCAAACTCACTTTGGATTTGCAGCCCACGCCGCTCAAAGGGCTTGAGGCGATTATTTTACCGCTAAAAAATTCCCTGGTGCAGGGAGATGTCGTTTTACAGGGCGAGTGGATCGGGCCCCTCACGGATCCGTGGGCCTCACAAATTATTTTAAAAAATCTCCGCCTCAAAAATTTTTCCGCCGATGTGAATTACGATGCGCAGGGCGCGGTTAAGGCGCGCGGGCCCATCGCCGCGACCATTGAAGCCCATGGCGAAATCGATAAGGGTAAGCCGAAAAGTTTTCAAGCCAGCGGGAATGTTCAGCTCGGTGGCTTGGCTTTGGTGGCGGGTCCTTTGCGCAAGGAAGCCAAGCAGGCCTTGGCCGCTAATTTTTCAATCCGCAGTGACGGTGTGGCTTTGCAAATTGATCAGATGGCGGTCACCGGATTTCTCGGCCAGGTGAAAGCCAGCGGGACCGTGAGTGAGCCGCTGAAACCGAAAGTGAATTTGCGCATCGATATGAAGCCGCTGGATTTGTCCGAAGCGCGCGTGGCCCTCCCGGAATACCGGGAGATCGTGCCCAAGGGTTCAGTCACCGGCCTGATCACGCTGTTCGGCGAAATTGTTTTCGGCACTCCATGGCACGCTTGGCCGCTGGCGGTCGGTGGCGATGTGAAGGTCAATCTCCCCGAATATCGGATTGCGGCGCCGGTGCCACCCGAGGCCGCCGCCGCAACGCCTCCCGCAATTCCGCCCACCAGCGAGACTCCGTCTCCGGCCGCCGGTTTTTTACCCAGGGGCGCGCTCACCGAAAAATTAAACTTACAGGTCGCGGCGACGATTGGAATTCTGACCAAGGACACCCTGACCGTGAAAGGTGTCGACGCCAGCGGGAAAATCACTAAAG
>JANMVK010000416.1:0-2711 GCA_031392725.1 Pseudobdellovibrionaceae bacterium | reverse complement strand
ATATTTACGCCCAAGGGCTTTTCGCAGATAAGGGAAATTTAAGAGAAATCAGTTCTTCCAGAATGTCTTCTTGCACCAGCGGCGGCACGCCCACATAAAACAAGTCAAATTTCTGCGTGAGCATTTGGCGCCAATCGCTGGTGTGGAAGGGCAGCGAAAACACAGTGGCGATTTCCTTGGCGGACTCGGGCGTGCGCGTGCAGATGCCTGAGACCTCAAGCTCAGGAATCTGCCGGGCCGCGGGGATCACCACGGTTCTGCCAAAACCGCCACCAATTACACCTAAGCGAAGTTTCATGGGCAGATCATAGCGAACACCCCATCCTCGAAGCAACTTGTAAACAAAGGCAATGCGAGCAAATTGGCGAACCAGTATGGCACCGTCCAGATGTTAGCCGATAAAATATTGTTAATTTTCCAGCTCCAATCGGGCGTAAAATTACTATGTGGGGCAAGTCACAATCGTTGTATCGCTGATCTGGAGCGGGCTTGCAGCCGCCGATGTTTCCGACATCAAAAATTTCCATGAGGTGGGAACGCATCTGTACCGCGGCGCTAGGCCCGGTGCCGCGGGCCTACGAACCTTGGCGGCGGTGGGTGTGCGCACCATCATTAATTTAGACAACGATAAATCCGCCAATGCAGGGGAGAAGGTCATCGCCGAGTCTTTGGGTTTGAAATACATTTCCATTCCCATGTCGGGATTCTGGCGGCCAAAAGACCCGCAGGTGATCAAGGCGCTGAGTGCGATTGGATCTCCCGCCAATTGGCCCATCTACGTGCATTGCAAGCATGGTGAGGACCGCACGGGTTTAGTGATCGGGCTGTACCGGGTGTTCACGGAAAAATGGACCCCGGCCCTGGCATGGGCCGAGATGCTGAGACTTGGATTTCATCCGCTGCTGCTTTTGATCACGGATTATTTTAGAGACACCGTGATCCGGCCCGATTTCTGGCCGGCCGCCTGATCAACGGCGCTCAAAAACCGCCGTGGCTTTGCCTTCGATGTCGTCGATGTCCAAAACTATATTGCGAGTTTCATCGAGTTTCATTTTGCTGAAGCGAAACTTGTTTTTGTTCTCGTATTCATAAAGAACCACGGCCTGTTTGTAACATAGAGCAAGGGACTCCCAGCCGTCACCCACATCTTGTTTGATTCCGTCGAGCCGGATGTAATCCTGGCTGCCATCGGAGTCCATAGTGATGGTGAGGGATTGAACTCCATCCGCTTCCGTCTTGGACTCAACTTGAATGCCCCAGTCGCCAAACACGTCGTCGCGATAAACAAAACTTCCGGTGAGATCAGGACAAGCCGTGGGATCATGGGGCAGTTCTTCGGCCGATAGCTGGAACGACAGCGCCATCAATAAACAAATTAACAATTTCATTATTGGCTCCAGTCAAAGAAGTAAAACCAATCCGAACCGGCCACCTTTTGGGTATTTTCGCCGTCTAAATTGGAAACCCACAGATCGGTCCACACTTTGGCCCACACATCGATGTGCACATACATCAGGGATTTTCCATCAGGCGAAATAGTCGGCAGCCAGAAGAAATGTTTGCCGCAGGGGTCGTAAGGAATAATCACCCGTTCTTTACCGCTGGCCACGTCGACTTCCACAATTCCCCACCAGTTGTGCTCGGGCACGCCCCGGTCTTGCGAAGCTTCAAACCAATCGCCGGGTCCGTAGTAGCGCTCGAAATAAACTTTCTTATTGTCGCGCGAGAATACGGGATCGTGATCGGACCAGCCTTTGGTTAGCTGTCTAACGCCGGAACCATTGGCGTTCATAATGAAAATAGCCGGCTGATCATGACGATGGCTTTCATCAGGTTTTTTAAAGATGACGAGTTTGCCGTCATAGGAGACTTCGGGATCCGCTTGGTTTCTCAAATTGGTGGGGAAAAACTTTTCCACTTTATTCGAGACGTCCATGGTCAGTAGGCGCGAATCGCTGTCCTGTTCCTGGCTGCCCCAAGTAATGTAGGTAAATTTATTGCCGTCGGGAAACCAAGCGGGAACACCATAAGGTTTGCCGCTGGTTAAACGGATGGGATTGGTGCCATCCATATTGACCTGCCAGATTTCCGAGTTGTCTTCAAAGCCGTCCAATTTAGGACGAGTGGTGAACAGCATCTTGCTGCCGTCGGGAGAAATTTCCACTTCGGCTTGATTGAGCAAATCGTTGGTGACTCGCAGAACACCTTTATCGGGTCGCGCGAAGTCGTAGACACCCACTTCTTGGTTGTCGCCTTTTTTCTCATCGATGTTTTGATCGACGTAGGTGACCGCTAATTTGCCGGTCAGTGCAATCGGCGCGGTCTTCGAGTAGTCGATCATTTTCATACAGACTGGCTTAGGTTTTTTAGGTTTTGGCTTGGACCAAGCTGGTGTAGCGCAAACCAATACGAGTCCACAAATGATGATTCGTTTCATTATCCCCCCCCCGGGTTTTTGAATTGGTTGATTGCATGATTTTCGGGAGGGGAATGCAACCGTCATTAACTTACATTTCGTGCGGGCCTTTGCCCGTTGCGTTCTGGCTGGCGCGGCTCTGCCGCTCTTGCCGGAATTGCTGCGGCCATCCATGGCCTTGTCCCTTCGGGACTCGACGCGAGTACGCGCCTCGCTCAAAAGTAGCATCATGCTACTTTAGTGAACCTCGTGGATTGATTCGCAGTTCTGTCTATGACCAACGCTACTCCGGCCG
>JANMVK010000384.1:0-2088 GCA_031392725.1 Pseudobdellovibrionaceae bacterium | reverse complement strand
CAACTTCAGCGATGACCGTCCCCGCTCCTGGTTTCTTGGCGGTGCCGTGGAGTATGGCGACCGGTTCGGTTGCTGCGATAACGAAAAGGGCTACAACGGTGTGCTGGAAGTGGGGAAACGATTTAAAATCAACGAGTCAGGGACCTGGACTTGGGCGCCGTCGGTCAAGGTCACTTCGGATGGAAGCACTGGGCGGGCGGAAATTCAGCCGGCCAATTTTACTTATTCTTTTTAAGAAAATTCATTTTAAATAAAAAAAGCGGGCTAAAAAGCCCGCTAAAATTAATTTAAATTTTGATGCTCCGTTGATTGAATCGGAACGGCTTACCTTAGAGCAGATCGAACTCTAACACTTGCGCGCCGCCGCCTTTTTCTTTGGGGGCTGCGAAGAACAAGGTGTTGATTCCAAGAACCGGCGTTTTAGCGCCTTCGGGCTTCACTTCGGGAACGCCGTGCACGCGAACCAGTTTCGCCTTGGCTTGATCGTAACCAACCGTGGCTTTAAATTTGTACGCCACCGGAGTGACCAGAGTGGGGAACTGTTCGAAGTACTCCATCATGCGCTTGCCGTCTTGCGCGAAGATAAAGTTTCCGCCCTGAACCACGGACAACTTGTTCACAAAATCGATAAAGAAGTTTTGTCCGATACCGATGGTGGTGAGGTTAATGTTGTTCAGCTCAGATTGATTTTGCACTTCCAAAATCGCCGTACCGTCGTCGGTGTCGAAATTGAAATTAGCATCGGAAATCATGATCACGCGGTGTTCATAACCGGCGTCTTTGCCTTCGGCCTTCAACAGAGCTTTTACGCTGTTGAGTTCCTTGTAGCTCAAATCCAAACCGGCTTGGAGATTAGTCGCGCTGCGGGTCTTTTGCTCAGACACGATAGCACGGATCTTCATTTTGTCGTCTTCAGTGATGGCGCGGGCTTTGCCGTCGGCACCTTTGGGACTCCATAATGTGCCGGCTTGTTGTTCTTGAGGGCCGCCGCCGCCGCTGAACCACACCAGCGTAAAGTAGTCTTGGCCGGCCACGAGGTTGTTCAAAGTCTCATTGATCGCATCTTTCGCCCAATCAAGGCGGGTGCGGTCGGACTTGTCTTTGCCTTCCATTGATCCGCTTTCATCCAAGCACACGCCGACATTCAACGGGCGGCGTTTGAAGGAAGCCACATCCACGTTCGTGCCCAGGTTCACTTGCACGTACATTTTTTTAGTGGATTGATCGATACTCACGACGGGTGACATGCACAACAGAGCGTTGCACTTTTCGCCTTCGACGTAGAGATCAAACTCGTTCATTAAGCCATAGGCTTGGTAATCTTTGGGAGTGGGGATATTGCCGGCTTCAACTTCCTTGCGGAATTTTTCGGCGTCCTGAGCTCCACCCGTGGTCACGCGCATACTGCCCGCGGCCATTTCGAGTGAACGCAGGCGGCCGTCAAAACGCGGGCGCGGCTTAGCTTCGCGGATCAGCTTGGTGAGTTTACGAACGGTTTCATTTAAGCGCGAAAGCTTAGCCAGTTCGCTGGGCATTTGATTGCGCAACGAGGGCAAGGCTCGTTCAAATTTCACCATTGCAGCCTGAAGGGCTTCGGCAACTTTTACTTTTTCAGCCTTACATTTTGCGGTGAACTGGGGTTCTTGGCGTTCCGGGATTCCGGGGCCGGGCATACCGGGGTTCGGACGTCCACGCGGCGAAATTTCCGGCTGGTCCGGGCTGCCGACGAGGTCGTTACAGGTCTTCTCGTAAGAAGCCAATGTTTGCGTCAGTTGGTCGGAAATTTTGACCACCAACAGGGTCTTTTGCATTTTGCCGCTGGAGTCGACGAGTTCAACAGCTTTTGAACTACTCACGATCCGCTCGGTGGCAGCATCGGTATATTTCCAGTCAATAGTTACGCCGCTGAAGCCGGCCTGTGAAGCATTTACGGTTCCGGCGGTTAACGCCGTAGCCAACATTAAAATTGCGCGAGATTTCATCTTTGGACCTCTTTGAGAGTTAGAATTTCAAGCCGAGGTATTACAATTTATGGGCCATAATATATAGTCTTATAGGCGATTGAAATTCGTGCCCGCGCCAGAATGG
>JANMVK010000321.1:0-4681 GCA_031392725.1 Pseudobdellovibrionaceae bacterium | reverse complement strand
GTCGACGTTCCCCCTCACGGAACAAGAACGATTGAGTTTCTAGCCAACGAGCCGGGTGAATGGATGCTTCACTGCCATAACCTCTATCACATGAAAACAGGTATGGCCCGAGTCGTAAAATACAGCACCTTTAAACCAAAGCCGGAAATCGCGGCCATTCAGCACCATGATCCGCATTTACACGATCATTTGTACTTTAGTGGTATGGCTGAAGCCTCGACCAACCACGCCCAGCTAAAACTAAATCTCAATAAGACATGGGACACCCTTGAAGCCAGATTTGAAACAAGAGAGTACAGGTCATTTAACCACATGGAAGGCGATCTGTTTTATAGGCGTTGGCTGTCAAATTACTTTAATCTCGTCATTGGTGGTGAAAGTTTTAAGAAGGACCAACATGGAGTCGCAGGAGTCGGGTACGTGTTGCCAATGCTGATCCAAACGAATCTTCTGATCGATCACGAAGGAAAACTGCGGCTCGACCTGGAAAAGAAATTTCAATGGACAAAAACAATCTTCACGGACGCCGACATCACCTTTCGTGACGGACAGAATTTGGAATTTGAAGTATCACTCATGTATCAGCAGGATTGGTCTTGGGCGGCTGGGCTTATGCTGACTGAAGAGAGCCTTGGCGCTGGCGTGGAGTATAAGTTTTAGGTGCGAAATTTAGAACGCCCAGCGCGCCAAAATTTGAATCTGCCAGCCATCAACAGACGCCAGAGTGGTACTGGTATAAGCACCCAGCGCCTCGTAAGCCAAACTTGGAATTACCCTCAAGGATGGGTTGATATCAACAGGAGCATAGGCCTCAAGCTTGTAGGAACTGGATGCGTTAGAATAGTCCCTCGTGCGGCCATACCCGTTCACGAGGTTGACATCGTATGCGCCGGGACTGTCAGCTGTTATCTTGCTTGATGCTTTACTTCGAATTTCAAGTGAAAGACCTAGAATACGTTCCGAAGTAAATTCATAGAAGAGAATCGATGAAAACTCATTACCACCTTTGATTTTGTATTTGAAGTCTTCGGATGGCGAATAGTTTCGAGCGTCCGTTTGCGCTTTGTATTTGAATCGCGCGCCAACTACATGGGCCCCAAAGTATAATTCATATCCTATGGCCGGGGCTACAGCGGTGCCCCCAGAATAATTATTGGCGCCTGTACTGTCTTTCAAGGCTTGCGCCACCGACAGCTGAAACCGCAGTGAACCCGGACCAACATTATCAAGTTTTCCCTTCGCAAAGATGGATGGGTCAAACCAGCCAACCGTATGATGATTTGAAATAGCTGATGAGGGCGCATAGTCGAACCATTGCCAGCCGTAGAGCAAATCTACTCCGGCTGAAAAAATCTGATTGAGCCCGAACTCTGCCTGCATACTTGCGGAGAAAGTTGTGGCATTCGCTTTTGAAAGCGCCGCGTTCGGTTTATATTTCGCATTGCTAATACTAATCCGCGCGCCAGGGGTAATTTCGAGAACACTCGCGTCTGTCTGATGCTGCATTTCGCTGCCGGTCACCGGGGGTTCTTGGGCGGATGCGAGGATTGGGAAGGCCATTGAGATAAAGAGGAGTAATAATCGGTTCATTAAACAGATTCTCTTGTTTTACCTGTGTAATGTCGATTCCAAGCTATCCATGACGCAAACCGCTTCCTCAGCGGAAGTGAGTTGCGTCATATTTTTTCACCACATAGCCTGCAGGAGCATTACTATTCTGGAGCCAAGAGCTCTGGGCCAATAAACGGCCAACAGCACTCGATGGACGCTCCGGGGTCATTTGCAACATATCTAATCGTTAAGATTGATCCTTTGAGGCGTCAGTGATGGTGAAGTTTTTAAAATGAAAAGCGAAGAGCCAAGCGCTGTGATTCGTCAGTCGAAGTGAACGTCGACGACTCCCTATTGGTGAACTTTTGCCACAGGGAATTGAACGAAGGTATAATCGTCAAATGCTTGCCAATCTGGATTGGCAAATAAGTGAAGAATTCGGACACCGTGTGGTCATCCGCATTTCCACTTTCACCAGAACTATCTTGCGATTCGGTTCCTTCGTAGTGGCCGTACCTTTCGCCTAAGCCAAGTTTCACCGGGCCCATCCCAATCTCTATGAACATCACGCCAGTGTAGCCGTTGCCGCCAGTGGTTGTCGTGACGTCGCCTGCGTAATCAACGAATGTTCGCTTGGTATACATGGTGTATTCGGCCACTATGCCAAAAGTACAACCATGACCGCCCACTTCGAAACCTAGGTTGGGATAGATTGTAGTTCCGCCGGTCGTGGAGTTGTAAACTCCATCAGAAGTTTCCTTTGATTTTTCGTGACTGTAGTCCACCCCGAGCCCGTAGATGAGTTTAAAAATCCCGGAAGTGGAGCCACGAGCAAACGCGCTGATATCACTCAGCCCTTTTTGCTTATATCCTTCAATGGGTGTCGTGGCCCGGACTGTAACCTTCCGCTCGATTTGCTCGGCCTTCAAACCGATACCTAACCTCGGGAGCAATCCATACTCTAGTTTTAATCCGACATTGGAACCTGAATTTTCTATCTCAGCGATAGTTGTCAAATCCCGTGGTTGGGCTACGGAATCAAATTTTGTGTACGATGGTGTGATTTCAAACCACCCTCCCATTGCGTGGTGATTGAATTCGGAAATTTGATCTTTGTCTTTGTCGGCCGCATGGGCATTCGCGCCCATTACGAGAATCGCCACTAGACTAACGGCCCGACAGAAACTACGTGATACCATAAACAAAAGATATATGACTATGGAGGGGATCACAATGCGTGATTCAAAACTGGTCTAATAATGGTTGTCTTTTACCCATACTGGTGGTAATTTACCTATATAAAAGCCTGCCTTAGATATTAAAGAGCTGGGAGTGAAGCCATAAAAAAACTAATTGTCTCTATCAAGTCTTCAAGTGAATCCTTGGCCGATTTCAAGAAGGCCTTAAAGAGTGCTCGCAAGGGACGGCTCAAGGCAGACCATTTTGAACTCGCCTTTGACAATAAAAAGGACTTTGATCGATTCGTAAAAAACCTTGGAGTTTTATCGGCAATTCTGATTCATAAGCCCAAGTCGGTGTATGAGCTGGCGAAGCTTGTAGATATGGACGTTTCCAACCTGAATAAGCTCATCCTTTTCTTTGAAACAGTGGGCGCTATAAAAATTAAGACCTCGAGAATAGGTGGGAGATCTGTAAATACTCCAGTTGTGGAGTATGAACAGATCGAATTTGATTTGAAGGTCGCTTGATCGTAGGGCTCGGCCATTAAGGCCGGATTGGCTGCGGGCTCCTGCCCTTGTCCTGCGGACTCGACTGCGTCTCGCGCAAAAGTAGCATCCTGCTACTTTAGTGAACCGCCGAGGAAGTTGTCGTTCAGGAACAAATCCGGCCCCCGCAACCACGTGCTACGGAAATCTTGCTGGATCTGATTCTCTATTTTCGATTACCGATTTTCGCCATTTCCGAAGGAAATGGTTGCGGGGGCCGGATTTGAACCGACGACCTTCGGGTTATGAGTCCCCGAAGCCGCATTTTTGCCAATATTGAAATCATTTGGGAATTTCAAATTCATTAACAATTGCGCTCGGCTAAGGGTGCGGAGTGAGACGGACAAATTTTGAATGATACGGAGTATCACGGCCTTAGGTGGACGATAAGTGGACTATGGAATGTCTTCGGAAAAGAAGAGAACGGATTCTATCGACCAAGGTACGTGGTACGCACGCGTTTGTACGGTTGGCCAGTCAGCCGGCCTAGATCAAAAATGCGAGCCTTTAAAAAGTAATTCGGGAGTCGTAGAATCATTAACAATCCGATTTTGGATGACATTATTCAAACCGATCCAGAATTGGCGCACGGTTGTTTTTCATTTGATAGATATGAGCCAGCGAGAATCGAGTTCCTAATGCCTCTCGGCCAGGTCCTGGTTAGCTAAATGACGCAAACCGCTTCCGCAGCGGAAGCTGATTGCGTCACAATTAAATAAATCTAGTATTAGGTATGTCATATAGCAATTTGTGAGGCCACACCTTGATGAGATACGATTGACCGCCAAGATTTCTAGTTTTTTGGCCATCTTTCTAGCTTTCACCTTCCCCGTGATATCATATGCCTACTTCCCAATTTTTTTTATTCCGACAGATCCACCGCGACTAGCAGGCATTCGAGCGGCCCCAGCCGTCATTGCTATTATGTCTAGAAATTTCAAAGAATGCGCGGTCGAAAAGAAACCTGAGCTGGAATCTGATCCGAGCGGGGTGAAGTTTCGAGTGTCAGTTACAATTGAGAAGGCCGTTTGTAGAATCGAGTCGTTTGAAGTTCAGATTGATCCGGCTTCAGCGAATGTTGATGACTGTAGGCGAGCGGCGATCACCGAGGCCCAATCGCACCTGTCCGCCAAGTGTGAAAAGGCTTCCAAACTTGAACCGCTCATGGAGGTGAAACTCACGGCGGACGGCAAAATGTTTCCAAGACTCGACTTTAAAGTTGGACGCGAGAGCGGAGGTTTTCGAAGCTACTGGAATTCCATGGCAACTTTCAGTATTTTTGGACACCTGTTGAATGACAGACTCGATGATATTCATCGCCCCTCGGGAAACGGACAAAACCGTTCCTACAATTTTTATTTTCGGCAGCGCCCGCTTTCACGATGGAGTCTCTGGGGCTCCCA
>JANMVK010000297.1:0-4807 GCA_031392725.1 Pseudobdellovibrionaceae bacterium | reverse complement strand
AAAGCCGCGAAAAAAGCCGGCCGCGTGGCGGCTGAAGGCATGGTCACTTCGTACATTCACGCCGGTGGCCGCATCGGTGTGTTGCTCGAGATCAATTCGGAAACCGACTTTGTCGCACGCAACGAAGAATTCCAAAATTTTTGTAAGGACGTGGCCATGCACATCGCCGCTCTTGGACCGCAGTTCGTGCAACAGGCGGACATCGACCAAACGGCGCGCGACCGGGAAAAGTCCGTGCTTAAAGCCAAAGCCGTTGAAGAAGGCAAAAAGCCTGAGTTCCTCGAAAAAATTCTCGACGGCCAAATTAAAAAATGGGCGGCGGAAATTTGCTTGCTCGATCAAAAGTTCGTAAAGAACCCGGACAAGACCATCGCCGACCTGCTGTCAGATATGATTGCAAAAATCGGTGAGAACATGGTGATCCGCCGGTTCGTGCGTTTTGAACTGGGTGAAGGCATCGAGAAGAAGAAGGATGATTTCGCCGCTGAAGTGGCATCAATGACTAAGCAATAAGGAATAAGTTTTGCCATCCTCCAAGAGCAAGTTCAGTCGAATATTACTTAAGCTGAGCGGTGAAGCCCTCGCGGGCGGCCTGCAAGGCGGTATTCATCCGGCCAGCATCAATCAAATTGCCGATGACATCAAAGAGGCCCATGACCTCGGCGTGCAAATCGGCTTGGTGATTGGCGGCGGGAATTTTATCCGCGGCGTTTCGCAGGCCGCGCAAGGCGTGGACCGCGCCAGCTCGGACTATATGGGCATGCTCGGCACCGTGATTAACGCCATGGCCATGCAAGACGCTCTCGAAAAGCGCGGTCTCGCCACCCGCGTTCAATCCGCCATCGGCATGGCTGCCATCGCGGAACCCTACATCCGCCGCCGCGCCATTCGCCATTTGGAAAAAAACCGCGTGGTGATCTTCGCGGCCGGCACGGGCAATCCTTATTTCACCACTGACACGGCCGCCTCTTTGCGCGCCATGGAAATCAATGCCGAAGTGATTATGAAAGCCACCAACGTGGATGGGATCTACAACAAGGATCCCAAGAAACATCCGGACGCTAAATTGTTTACCGAACTGGCGTATATGGATGTGTTAAAAGATGGCCTGCAAGTCATGGACTCCACAGCCATCAGTTTATGCATGGACAACAAATTGCCAATTATTACTTTTAACTTGAACAAACCCGGCAACATCGCGCGCGTTGTGCGCGGTGAAAAGATCGGGACTATCGTCCGCTAAGGGGGAGATATGTCGACTCAGGTTGGTACTCAATCAAAAGAAAAAATGGAAAAAGCGATCCAAAGCTTGATCGGTGAACTTAAGAAAGTCCGCACCGGCCGTGCCGCGGTCGGAATGCTGGATTCAATCCGGGTCAACTACTACGGAACACCGACACCGCTCAATCAAGTGGCCGCGCTGTCGACTCCCGATGCCCGCTCGTTTCTGATTTCACCATGGGAATCCTCGGTTTTAAAAGAAATTGAACAGGCCCTGGTGAAAAGTGATCTCGGCATGAGCCCGATGAACGACGGCAAAGTGATCCGCCTGAAAGTTCCCGAACTCACCGAAGAGCGCCGCCGCGATCTGGTGAAGAACATCAAAAAGATTTGCGAAGACGCCCGGGTGGCGGTGCGCATGGTCCGCCGTGACGTGAACGAAGAAATAAAAAAATCGCAAAAAGACAAAGCCATCAGCGAAGACGACAGCAAGCGCCAGCAGGAAGAAGTGCAGAAGATCACCGACGATTGCATTAAAAAGATCGACCAGCTGGCCGCCGACAAAGAAAAAGAATTGATGACCGTGTAATATGAACGTTCCAAGGCACCTTGCGATCATTATGGATGGTAACGGACGCTGGGCGAAAGCCCGCCGTCACGGCCGTCTATATGGCCACATCCGCGGCGCGAAGGTCGCCAAGAATGTAATCGAAGAGTGTGCCCGCCTGAAAGTTCCGCATCTCACGTTGTTTGCCTTTAGCACTGAGAATTGGTTCCGCCCCGTCGAAGAAGTCACCTTCCTGATGCATTTGCTTCAGCGCCAGCTCACTAAAGAGCGCGCGACGCTGATGCGCAATAATATCCGCTTTCAAGTGATCGGCGAAATCAACCGGATGCCACCGCAGGTGCAAGACATCGTCAATGAAACGGTGGAAGCCACGGCAAAGAACACCGGCATGCTGCTGACGTTTGCGTTAAGCTACGGCGGCCGGCAGGAAATCACGCTGATGGCGCGCGAAGTGGCCCGCCAAGTGGCGGCCGGCGAATTGAATCCCGAGGACATCGACGAGGCGTCCATCGCGGGCATGCTGCCGACGTCTTTCCTGCCTGATCCCGATTTGATCATCCGCACCAGTGGCGAAAAACGCCTAAGCAACTTCTTCTTGTGGCAATCGGCCTACAGCGAAATTGAATTTGAAGCGACATCGTGGCCGGAATTCACCACCGATGACTTGCACCGGATCTTAAGCAAATTTAGCCTGCGCGAACGGCGCTTCGGCCGCACCAGCGAGCAGATCCGGCTGCTGTAACATGGCCGACTCGCGCTCCGCCTTTATTCAGAGAGTGATTTCCGCCCTAGCGGCCGGCTTTTTAGTTTTGGGCCTCAGCTACTTCGGCGGGCGCCAGGGAATTTATTTAGTCATCACGTCCGCCATCATTCTCGGTATCCGCGAATATTCGCGCATGGCATTCCGCAATGTCCCCGCGAGCGTCCTTTACTTATTTTGGGCCACCTCAATTTTATTTTACGGCGCCATGGCCGACCATTTTGATTTGGGACTTTTGTGGTTCGCCCTCGCTAGCATTTTATTTTTGACCGGCGCCCTGTGGCTGACCCGAGGGAAAATCAGCAACGAAACGCTGTTGCCCGTGCTCGGGCTCGGCACGTTCGGCATGATTTACTGCGTGCTGCTTCCCAACTTCGCCGTTCAAACCGCGAAGCTGGAAGACGGCGCTCAATGGTTTTTATTTTTATTACTGCTGGTTTTTTTTGGCGACACCTTCGCCTACTTCGGCGGCCGCTTATTCGGCAACCGTAAGTTTATGCCGCAGATTTCTCCGAGCAAGACCTGGGAAGGTTCGATTGCCGGCCTTATCGGATCCGCGCTGGCCGGGACCATTCACACCTCGATCGCTTTGCCGCAGGTCCACTCGTACCAAGTTATTTTGTTCTGTCTAGTCTGTGGGTTCGTGGCCCAGAGCGGGGATTTGCTAATCTCCCTGATTAAACGCGTGGCCCAGGTCAAGGATTCCGGCGGTTTAATGCCTGGTCACGGCGGTATTCTGGACCGTCTTGATGGCGTTTTTATAGCCTGTCCTCTGGTCTATGCGTTCGCGCTTTACGTCACATCTCAGTAAAACCTAGCGGCCAGCGGCTTTCATCCCTACAATCGGGTAATGAGCCTAATGATGGATGGAATCAACAGCGTATTCGCCAATGTCGCCCCCTTCTTTATTCTTCTCGGCCTGCTTATTTTTGTGCACGAGCTCGGCCACTTTTTGGTGGCGAAGTACTACGGGGTGCGGGTGGAAACCTTCAGCCTCGGTTTCGGTAAAAAAATTCTCAGCTACAAGCGCGGCGACACCACCTACTGCTTGAGCATCATTCCTCTTGGCGGTTACGTGAAGATGTTCGGCGATGATCCCAGCGTCGAAGTGCCGATGGAAGAGCGCCCCTTTGCGTTTTTGCACAAGCCCGTGATGCAGCGGGTGGCGGTGGTGCTGGCGGGCCCATTGATGAATTTGGTTTTCGCGGTTTTTATTTTCACGCTGATCGCGGGCCTTGGCGAGGAATTGCCGGGACCTTTCGTCGGAGACGTGGCCGCCGACTCCAAGGCCTACGCTTCTGGTTTTCGTTCGGGCGACAAGATCAACTCCATTAATAACGATCCCACGCTCAACTGGATCCAAATCAAGAAGAAAATTGAAACTTCAGCCGGACGGGCTTTGACGTTTACGGTTGTACGCAAAGACGAAGCTCAACCCCTGACCTTTGAAGCGTCGACCACCACCGGCGACAACGAAAATATTTTTAGCTCCAACCGCCAGGTCGGCCAAATTGAAGGCCTGACCATGGAGTCGCGCTCCACATTAGTCGGGGTGAAAGACAATAAATCTCCGGCCGCCAAAGCCGGCGTTAAATCCCTTGATCTGATCGTGGGAATTGGCGACCAAAAAGTGGATTATTGGCGCAACCTAAATTCCTTTTTGCATGCGGCGGTCTCGCTTAAAGAAACCGTCGTGAACCTGAAAGTGCGCGACATCAATCTGCCCGACAAGCCGGAAAATGTTCGTTCCCTCACGCTTGAATTGCCTCCCGGCTGGGATAAAAGTACCGACTTAGCCACCCATCTCGGGTTGGAGTCCGCCGAACTCTACATTTTTCAATTGAAGAAAAAATCTCCCGCGGAAAAAGCCGGCGTCCTGCCCGGCGACAAAGTGGTGAAAATCAATGGTGAAGAAGTTAATACATGGAACGAAGTTTTAAGCCGCGTGAAGGGTTTTGAACCCGCCGCCAACAGCTTAAAATTCACCGTAGTGCGCGAGGGCGAAGAGAAGACCTTTGAAATTCAGCCTGAAATGACCAAACTGATGACCAACAAGGGTCAAGAAGAGCGCCGCTACACTATCGGTATTGTCTCGGGCTTTTTCCCGGCCGGTCCCGATCCGGTTTTTCATCGAGTCACAAACCCTGTGCAAATGGTTAAAGAGGGTGTCCTCGATACCATGCAGTGGACGGAATTTGTGGTTATGAGCTTAGTGCGCCTGGTGCAAGGCGAAGTGTCGGCTAAAAATGTCGGCGGCG
>JANMVK010000198.1:0-8930 GCA_031392725.1 Pseudobdellovibrionaceae bacterium | reverse complement strand
GGTGCAAATAAATTTTAATCGAGACATCAATGGCTTCCATTCCATTGCGCCACAAAAGTTCGGCGTAGGTCTCCGGTACGAGCAAAGGTGGAATGCGAACCTTCAATTTCATTTCCTGCGCCACATCGCTGGCTAAAAAGTGCGCGGCGTGGTCAAAGTTGCACGGCATCTGCACGGCCAACTGACCTTTGGGCTCCAGCCATTTCAGCAATTTTAAAAAAATCTGTTTATGATTGTCCACCCACTGCAAGGCCGCATTGGAAAACACCACATCGAATTTCTGCTGGGGAGAATACGTATTGGCGTCACCCAAGGAAAACGTAAGGCCTTTTGCCTTCCACGCCGCGGCTTTTTCGAGCATGGCCGGTGAGGAGTCGATGCCGATGGTGGTTTTCAACCGCCGGTGGGCATGCAGCTGGCCGGTCAATTCCCCCGTTCCGCAGCCGATGTCGATTAGGGAACTGGCCTTGGTGAAGTCGACTTTGGTGGCCAGGTCCCAAAAAGGCTGGGCCCGTTCAGTCTGAAAGCGGTTGTACTGCTCGGGATTCCAGTTATCCATGATAGGCGCAGTTTATCCTTGCCACCGGGGATGTCATGCCAAAAAATTTAATTCATGAGTCTTAACATCACGCGCGCGCAGAAGCTGGCACTAGTCGCCATCGGCCTACTGGCCTTCGCCGTGTTTGCCCAACTGCTTCCGGTGGGCGCCCTCAACTGGGACGACGACTCAAATATTTTTAAAAATCCGTGGTACCAAATGGGTGAGTGGCGGCCGTTTTGGCTCGACAGCTACTTCGGCCTGTATGTTCCCGTCACCAGTATGGTGTGGCAAGCGATGTACATCATCGGTCACGGCAAAGCGTTGCCGTTCCGTGTTCTGAATCTGTTTCTCCACCTCGCCAATATTTACCTCGTGTACCTGCTGCTGAAATCGCTCGCGGCTAAGTGGAATCTAAAATCCGGGTGGGCACTGGTCGCGGGACTCACGTTGTTCGCGCTTCATCCCATGCAGATTCAGGCGGTGGCGTGGATCTCCGGAGGCCGGGATTTGTTGTCGGCGTTTTTTTCGCTATTATGCGTGTATGTGTTTTTCCGTTTTAAACATTGGTCCGCGCTGATTCCAGCCACATTTTTTTTCGCGCTCGCGGTTCTGTCCAAACCCAATAGTGTAGTGTTGCCGGCGCTGTTGCCCTTCCTCTGCTACATAGTCAGCCGCGAACGCCTCAAGATGAGTTTCACGGCGGCCGTTTTATGGATCGGCGTCTCGGGCGTGAGCATTTACATGACTCTTTACGCGCAACGGGATTTTTTGCTGCCGCTGCAATGGTGGGAGCGCCTCGTAATCATGGGCGACACCTACACGTTTTACCTGCAAAAATTAATTTTTCCATTTCCGCTATCCGCCAACTACGATCGCCAGCCCGAAGTGATTTTACATTCCTGGCAGCCCTTTCTCCGCACCGGTTTTTTATCCCTGCTGCTGTGGCGTTTTTATCAGTGGGCCAAGGTGAGGGAGCCGCGATTTCTCATCACTCTCAGTTGGTTTGCATTGCTGTTGCCGGTGAGTGGCCTGGTGGCGTTTGGTTATCAAAGAATCTCCACGCCCGCCGACCACTACAACTATTTGCCAATGGTCGCGCTGTCCGGCGTGGTGATGCTGTGGCTGAACGTTTGCGCCGGGGGGGCCAAATGGGAAGGCAAAATCGCCATGGCCATGATCTGGATACTCGCTATGTTGTCCATCGCGCGTGTGCAGGTGTGGAAATCCGACCCCGCGTTCTTTGCCGATATGATTTCCTACGCGCCGGATTCCTATTCCACCGGCCTCGGCATGTCGGTGGTGAAATGCGAACAGCAACAGAACTACGTCGAAGGCGAGAAATGGTGTCACATCGCTTTAGCCAAGCGGCCCAACGATATCATGGTGTTGGCCAACTTAGCCTACTGCCGCTTCAAATCGCGCGATTATAAAAAAACAATTGATCTGGAATCCTATCACAACAATCTCGACCAGACCGAGATGGAACTCAAGCAGCCCTCGGCCTACTCCTCATTTCTCGCTTCGATAGGTTCAGCATTGGTTGAGGACAAACATTATTACGACGGCTATCAGATGTTATGTGAGGCTTTTAGAATTAAACCGTCGGAGAAAAATCACGAGCAGAATATCGTGGTGGCCAATCAAATCTTAAAAAGCCAAGGCATCGATCCGGTGTGTGAACCTAAATTTCAGCCGAAGAAAACACCGCTGGCGCCGGAAGACGATCCGGACGCGGATCACCGCTAAATCATTTCGCGCAAGACAACACTTTGCTGTCCGCGGACTCAATATCGCCCAACACGCTTAGTTGTTTACCTTGAAATTCAGCCGTGGCGAGCAATTCTATCTTGCCGCCCTTGATCGCGATAATATGCACGCCCGAGCCGGCACCCAAAGTGACTTTCAGCACGTTGCCGTTCGCCTCCCGGCGCTGGAAATCGACGGCGCTGGTTAACGAAGTCAATTGCCCAGCTTCGCACACGGCAAAGGCGGACAAGGGTGCAGAGAGGGAAATCAAAAGGATTAAACACTTTATCATCGGGGACTCCAGGTTCTATTCGCCTACCAAAAGAGCAAACTCCGGGCCCACGACGGAGTGGCACGCGGACTGCTAATGTTAGGTTAAAACGAGGTAAACGTGCTTCTGCGCCAAATAACACTGATCATACTGACCTTATCGGGCACTGCTCACGCCGATTTTGCGCCCAGCGTGTGGGACCAAATGCAACATGGCGGAGCGCAGACGATCACCGCGCGAATCGAAAGCGTCGATATTTCCACAAAATTCATCCGCGTTGGTTACCAAGAGATGGTCAACGACGGCGCCAAGAGTTCGATGAACCTGTGCATGGAGTCGATTGCCGATCACTCGCAACATGAAGGCTGGCTTTCAGCCGTGAACAATCAACGCATTGAAACCCTCCGCCAAGCGCTAAAAAGCCGCGAGCTTGTTGAGCTTTCTTTTCAAGGTCCGTGGAGTCCTTGCCTCAGTTCGATCTCAGCTAAAAAATAACCAAGCGCAGCGGCGCGCAATCCCAAAAAAAATTGAAATTTTTTAATCACCCGTGGAACAATGAGCAACAGGTAAACACCATGGATGTGACAACAAAAGTCGAACCGGAGCTCGCGCCTCCGCGCCTTAACCTATTTACTGATTATCGTCAGTACCTTCGGGAATTCTATGAATTCCGCCGCAATCAAACCCGCAATTTACTCCGCCCGTACAATTACGCCACCTTCGCCGCCGCGGCCGACATCAGGTCACCGAATTATTTGAAATTGATTATCGCCGGCCAACGTAATTTATCCATGGATATGGCCGGAAAATTCGCTAAAGCCATGAACCTCGGCCGCGAGGAAAGCGATGAGTTTATCGCTCTCGTACACTACACCCAGTCGATTGAACCGCTTGAACGCAACCGCAACCTCAAGGCCCTGGCCGACATTCGCGTGCGCCAGCAACTTAGGAGTGGCGAGATTAACGCCGACACATGGGCCAAGGTGCCGAGCTGGGTGACCTGGGTTCTGTATGCCCTGGCTGAGCAAAAGAATGTCGCCTTCACGCCGGAGGAGCTGTTTGAACTGATGCGGGGGAAGGCGCGGTCGGAAGACATCCGCCGCAGTCTCGAAAAATTGATCGTGGCGGGCGAACTCACGCGCAATTCCGAAACCGGAGAGGTCACTAAGGGCCGCGAACTGATGACGGGCTCGGAAGATGTTCCGGTGGAAATGGTACGAAAGCTCCAGGCTGAGCTGATCTATTTAGGACTAGAGTCTTTGTTCCAGGATCAACCGCAGGACCGCGAGTTTGGCGCGCAGACACTGGCACTAACTGAAAAGGAATTTGAGCAGCTTAAATTCGAACTGAGGCAATTCCGCAAGCGATGGGCCAAGGACATTGGCGTCGCACGCAAGACAGAGAAAGGCGACCGTGTCTTTCAGCTGAATATTCAATTGTTTCCAGTGACTAAAGGATCCAATCCGAGAACGGATTGAAAAGGAAAATCACCTCTTGAGGTCCCAGCGACAGGCTAAGAAGCCTGTTACGACTCCGACTTTCTTAGGGGGGAGGGGGAAAGCGCCCGCCGCTAAGACTTCAAGAAGATCAAAACTCAATAAACGTACAACTACAGACAACGTTCCGCGCGTTTAAGAAAGCAACTTGTGAACCATCTGCTCACTTGGGTCAATACCCCCTAAAATGTTTCTAAGGGTGGTTTGAAAAATATCTAGGAGCGTTTCACGGCATCGACCGCTAAAAATTGGCGCTACCACTTATATTTGATTTGATACTGGGCCGATCCGGACCGGTCATTAGGTGTGTAAATCATCCGAATCGACCGAACGCAGAGTTTAAAGGTGGCACAAGGGCCTGAAAAGTCGCGTTCCGAGGCCCTCATACGTTCACTTTCGCAACGCTTTGAGGTACCAGGTTGCAGTGGTCGTAACAATTGAAAATGCCTTCAAACAGTTTCACAACCGGACTGTGGTGGATCAAATCAGCCTGCATGTGGAGCCGGGCGATTTGGTCGCGCTGATCGGGCCGTCGGGCTGCGGGAAATCAACTCTACTCCGCTGCGTGAACGGACTGGAAACCCTTGATGGCGGAGGCGTTAACGTCTTAGGGACGATGCTAAAAAATCCCACTGAAATTGGTGAAGGTGAATTCCAAAAGCGCGCGCAAGTGGTGCGCCAGCAAGTGGGAATGGTGTTTCAGAGTTTCAATTTATTTCCGCATCTCACGGTTTTAGAAAACTTGATGAAGGCGCCGGTGGTGGTGCGCGGAATGGCGAACGGGCAGGCCGAACAAAACGCCGAGGATTTATTAAAAAAGGTGGGCCTGCACGAAAAGATCGATCACTATCCCCATCAATTGTCGGGCGGGCAGCAGCAGCGGGCCGCCATCGCGCGGGCCCTGGCCATGGCGCCTAAATTAATGTTGTATGATGAGCCGACCAGCGCTTTAGATCCGACTCTGGTGCACGAAGTTTTGCGCGTGATGAAGCAGCTCGATCAAGAGGGCATGACCCAGATCGTGGTGACTCACGAGATGAAATTCGCGCGCGATGTGGCCGACCGGGTGGTTTATATAGAATCCGGAAAAATCGTGGAAATGGGCCCGCCGGAAAAGATTTTTACCAATCCCGATCATGAGAACACCCGCAACTTTCTAAGGCATTTTTTATGAGGGTACGCCGTTACTTTCCTGTAAGCGTGGCGTTATTCTTGGGAATGGTCGGTTCCTCGGCGTTCGCCGCTGATAGTGGGGTCTTACGCTGGGGCGCCGATGTGGAAAGTGGCGCGCCGTTTTCCTATAAAGATCCCTCCGCTCCGGAGAAAGTGATTGGTTTTGAAGCCGAGATTGTTGAGGCCATCGCGCACAAGCTCGGACGCAAAGTTGAATTTTCCCAAAACAATTGGGAAGGATTAATCGAGGGCTTAAAGCGGGACGATTACGATGTGGTGGTCAACGGATTGGAAATTACACCGGACCGCCGGCAGGTGGTGGATTTTTCGCGGCCTTATTATATTACGGCGGAAATTCTCAGCGTCCGGCAGGGTGATAATTCCATCACCAAGCTGGAAGACACCAAAGACAAGCGGGTCGGCACTCTCGCGGCGTCGCTCGCGCAGCGGATTCTCGCCGAGCAAGCGTTTCCGATGAACACCGTGACCTACAGTGAAGAAGTGCATATGTACAATGACCTCGCGCTCGGCCGCACCGACGCCGTATTTATGGATGAGGTCATCGCGCTCTATTACGCCAAACCCAACCCGCTGCTAAAAGTGGTCGGCGGTCCCATCGGCCGCATGGAGTATGGCGTGGCCACCCGCAAGGGAGATGTGCTCTCCCCGCAGATCGACAAAGTGGTGGGCGAATTAATTCAGGACGGCACTATCCGCAAAATTCTCGAGCGCTGGGGAATTTGGAATGAGGCGACAGCCAAAGAATGGAAACTGGATCCCGCGCCGCAAACTCCGGCCGTGGAATACGAGCGCTATTTAAAAACGGCGTTCGCGGAAATCGGCTGGTCGGAGCGGTTTAAACGCTATGTTGGCTTTTTACCTTTGCTGGCTAAGGGCGCGCTGATGACCTTGCAAATTTCCATTGTCAGTATGGCGCTGGCGATGCTGGTGGGTTTATTGACGGCCTTGGCGCGCCTTTACGGACCTGCTCCCGCGCGATGGGCGGCGATTTCCTTTGTCGAAATATTTCGTGGTACACCGCTGCTGATTCAATTGTTTTTAATTTTTTACGGGCTTCCTCATATCGGCATTAAACTCGATCCATTTGTGTGCGCCGTTCTCGGTTTGGGCCTGAATTACGGCGCCTGTGAGGCGGAAAATTACCGGGCTGGGATTTTGGCCATTCCGAAAGCGCAAATGGATGCGGCTAGCGCGCTTGGTATGACCTGGGGGCAGTCGTTACGTCATATTATATTGCCGCAAGCGGTGCGCATGGTGATTCCGCCGGTGACCAATGATTTTATCGCGCTTCTTAAGGACTCATCGTTGGTTTCGGTTATCACCATGGTGGAGCTCACCTCTACATATGGGCAACTCGCCTCTACTTATTTCGATTATTTAGGCATCGGCCTGCTCACCGCCGCGGTCTATTTCGTTATCGGCCTGCCTTTTGTGCGCCTCTCCAGGAGGCTCGAAGAGGGGTTGGACACCACCCGCACGCGCCCGTTAAATCGTACACATATTTGACGCCTGTTAAGGCTATTGTCTCAAAATGAGACATATGGCTTTTGAGCAGGCATCGGGTGTGAATATAGCTATCTAGATGGATTTAGGCAGGATGTTACTCACTGTATTTATGGGCTTTCAGTTGCTGTTCGCGATCAACGCGTACGCCGACACCACTTATTACACAATGGTGGGAACCAAGGTGAACAAGCGCGAATGCCGCATGGAAGGCAATCAAATCGTAAATGGCCAGCTGTTTGGCAGCGGCAAGCAGTGCGAGAGAGAAATTCCCTACACTCAAAGATATTGTCCATGGGCCATCGGCAACCGCGATAATTGTTTGGTTCCATGCGTGCACGGCGCGGGGCCTTACCGCACCGGCACTCGGGTCAATATTCGCCCGATCACTTGTCCTTGGGGACCGCTCAAGGGACGCCGAATCACCAGCGTGATTATTGCTGACGTTGGCCCCCAGCACACAGATGTGTTCACCGGTCTTTGCGTAAAAAAGAAAAATGACAATTGTGTGCAGTTCGCGCCCGATAACACCATGGCCAGTTACGGCCGCGGCCGCGGCCAGGAAATTCAAATCGCCGCTGCGTTGGTGAACCAGTATGTTCCCGGCGCCGGCAACACCATGCTCGCTTCGCTGACGACGCCGGCCGGACCGCCGGCTCCTACAATACTACCCACTCCTCCCGCACGCCCCATACCGGGTGTCGTGATCGTAACGGGAAGACCGACTCCGCCGCCGCGTCCCGTGCTCACGCAAACCGCGAGCACCCTCAGTTCATTTGCTTTCGATTTTCCGGCGGCGACCCGTTAATAATTCGATGCCGCGATATGTTTGCGATAAAGATAAATGGCGATGATCAGATAGAGAATCGCCAGAACAAAGCCTGATTCTCCCCCGAAAAATGGATCCAACGGCCCCGCCACATAAAATTCCGGACTGATAATTTGCACCCAAGTTTTATGCACGGCATGCGCCAGCGCGCAGGGAAAAACCGATTTTGAATACTCCCTGAGCCAACCTAGAATCACGCTAAAAGACATCATGCAGATGGTGAAAAGCAGTATGCTTAACCACGGCATGCTTGATGGAGAATGGTTGGCGAACAGAATCAGCGGCCAGTGCCACACCGACCAAATAAAACCCGTCACCAAAATCGGCTCCGGAATGCGCGCGCGCATCAGATGGGTGTGCAGGTAGCCCCGCCAGCCCAATTCCTCGCCAAACACCAGGACACCGGTGACCAGCACACTGAGCGTGGGTCTTAGGAACAGCACTTTCATAATGCCCGTATCGGGCCAGCGCAATTTGCCGATATCCGCCCACACTAAAATCAGCAACGCCAGCGTGGCGCAAACGGCGGGAATGCAATAAGCGTAGAGCATGGACGCCTTTTTCGGCGGCACCAGTCCGAGATCCCGCAGATTATTACCGAAGAAATTCGAGCAGGCGATGGCGACCAGTCCCGGAATAAACATCAGCGGAATCACCGCCATGGAACTCACCGATTTAGCCTCGCGAATAATATAAATGTGAAAAACGGCGGTGAGCAGAACCACGCCGGCGACAAAGAACAAAATCTGTTTTTTCGAGGAAGGCCGGGACGATTTCACTTCTGAATCCTGGCCTCTAGAGTCGCGGCCAGTTCGTTGAGTGCATCGCGCAGTTCGATCAGCTCATCATTTTGGCGCAAGACCACGCGCGACGAGTAAATTCCCTGTTTCAGATTTTGAATATGGCGGAGCATGGGAATCAACGGACCATAAATCCGGTTACTCAGCCGCACGCCCATGTAAATGCAAAAGGAGCCGATCACAAAAACGCCGGTGAGCAGAATAAAAAACGGGTAGATCATGGTGTCGCGCAACAAGTAGCCGATGTCGGTTTGGATTTGTTGCGCGTCACTTAGGCTTTTTAAAGTGTGATTGAACACGATGGCGATCAGCGCGACGAGACCCGCCACGGAAAGCAAAGCCCCGCCGGTGAACATCAGCGCGAACCGCATTTGTTTTTGCGGCCGCACGATCATTCCCATGAATGTGCGTTTGTGTTTGTGTTGCTTTAGTCCCAGCACAATCAAAAGGTACCAGGTTCCAATTTTAGAAGCATCGCGTGCCCGGCCTTCAGGCCTAAAGTCGAGGCCGCGCTAAGGCTTAAGATCTAATTTCATCGTCCAGCTCTTCG
>JANMVK010000196.1:0-6033 GCA_031392725.1 Pseudobdellovibrionaceae bacterium | reverse complement strand
CGGGAGCGCGGGTGCTGGGATCGTTCACGGCGGTGCTGCGGGCGTACGCCATCGAACCTGACGAGATCTTTGATGCGCCAAGTGGCCTTGATCAGTGTCCTTGCCCAAACAGGCTCGCTGGTGCCGGCGGAGAGCGCCACACTTCCGCTGTTTGACCAGATCTTCACCCGCATTGGCGCCAGCGATGCTCTTAACGAAGGACTAAGCACCTTTATGGTGGAAATGTCGGAGACCGCCGAAATCCTAAAGCGGGTGACCAATTCGTCGCTGGTGATCATGGACGAAGTCGGCCGCGGCACCTCCACCTATGATGGCTTAAGCCTCGCGCAGTCGATTTTGGAATACTTAATCAGCGACAAGCGCCCCTACCTGCTATTTGCCACCCATTACCAGGAACTGACCGCGCTTGCGCAAATTTTCCCGCAGCTCCACAACGGCCACATGAGTGTGCAGGAGAAGAGTGGACAGATTCACTTCCTCCACACGCTCAACGAGGGTCCGGCCAACCGCTCTTACGGCATTCATGTGGCCAAACTGGCGGGTTTGCCCACGTCGGTGACCTTGAGAGCGCAATCCCTTCTTAAGAACTTCGAAGGCAATGGCGGGCAGCAGTTGACGTTGGGCGAAATCGCCAGCGCCGCGCCGGAAGCCCCACACCCTGTAATTGAACAATTTAAAAACTTAAACCTTAGTCAAATGACACCGCTCGAAGCTTTGAATAAGCTATTCGAATGGCAACGCGAAGTTTCCTCTTAGACGGCGAAATCCAGGAAGGTAAAAATCTTCTGCTCAAGGGCGCGGCCTTTCCGTCTTCGGTGCGTGACAACCGCAAACAATTTTCCCACTGGCTTGAAGAGAAACTGATCGGCAAATTGACTTCCATCGGCGATTTTCACGCGCTGGAACCGGTTTTCCTAGGATCGTGGTCGCGCAATGAGCTGTGCCCGAAATCCGACATCGATCTGTTATTCCTAGGCGAGGAAGACAAAGTCAAAACCTTCACTCGCGAAGCCTACGGTCAAGGCCTCAAGCTGCGGGCCCGCACGCCGGAGGACATGAATGATTGGGCGGTGGGCGTTGAGCCGTTTGACATCTTAGCTTTGCAGTCCGCGGTGGCGCTCGCGCCTGAAACCGAGAGAAAATTGGCCGGCCAGCGCGGCTTGGTTAAAAAATTCCGCAAGAAAATTTTTTCCAGCATCCGCAAGGAGCGCGAAGAGCGGCGGCGGCGGCAGGATTCGGTAAGCAATTTTTTAGAACCCAATATTAAATTTGGTCCCGGCGGCTTGCGCGATATTGAGCAGGCGCTCGCGCTCCACACGCTGTTTCCCGAAGTATTTGCCGGCCAGGATCCTTATCCCTTCACTGTTCTAAGAGACATCAAAGAAGAGCTGCTATTTCTGCGCGCGCTCCTGCATCTGCAAGGCTCGGGCGATATTTTAACCGCACACGATCAACTGGAGTTCACCAGATTATTCAATTTGGAATCCAACGTCACCCTGATGAAAACCGTGCAGAGCGAATTCGAACGCGCCAGTTTTTACGCCGACTGGGTGGTGGCGTTCTGCGTGGCTGGTACTAAGGAACGCGCTACGAAACCGCCGGTCGATTTAAAATCCGCGATGCAAAAACTCAAAGCCGATCCCGGTTTGCTTACCCAATTTGAAATCCGCAGACGGGTGGAGGACCTAAACCGCGGCGTGCCCGCTAAGGAGAAAGGCAAAATCCTGCAAAAAGCGATCAGCGGCGAGTGTGACGACCAATTTCTAGTGGGCTTGCACCGCACGCGCCTGCTTGAAGCCTGGATTCCCGATTTCCTCCAGCTCAGGGGACTGGTGCAACACGACCACTATCACCGCTACACCGCCGATGCCCACCTGGTGCAGACCTTAAGAGAAGTCGAGCGCGCCAACAACAAAAGCGGCCCGTTCGGCTCGCTTAAAAAAATTGCCAAGGACCTGACCGCGCAGGATTGGTGGATTCTCAAGCTCACGGCTTTGTTCCATGATCTGGCCAAAGGCCGCAAAGGCGACCATTCGACAGAAGGCGCGGCGCTAGTCGAAAAATATTTTAAAGAGTGGGATTACCCGCAACATATATTAGAGGACGTGCGCTGGCTGGTGGAGAATCACTTGATTCTCTCGACCGCGGCCTTTCGTCAGAACCCCAGATCGCAAGGAACTTGGAAGCGTCTGTTCGAGCGCGGAGTCGAGGGCCGGAGACTCAATCTCCTGGCCCTGTTTACCGCGATCGACATCCGCGCCACCAATGCCGACGCCTGGACCGACTGGAAGGCCCAGTTGCTCTGGGACCTGGTGCAGAGCATGCACTCACCGCAAGCGCGCAAACTGCAAACGCATTTGCAGTACGCACTTAAAAGAAAGGTCCCACAAGCCGAGGACTGGATGCTCAACATGGACCCGGTCGTGCTCGAGAGTTTCAGCCCAAAAATTTTGGTGGAAGATTTGATCGAAGCGGCCGCTTCCAAACAAGATATGTCCGTGAAAGTGTTCACGCAGGCCAAGAGCAAAGGCCGGGTATGGGTCCGCTTTCACCGCAAACAAGATGAAACAGGCGTGTTCTTAAGCCTCGTCAAACGTCTCTACGGATTCGGCCTTAACATTCAAACGGCGAGCGTACACACGCTCACCGATGTCGGAGTTTACGATTGGTTTTGCGTGCGCACCGACAAACCGGCAAAGCAAATCAGCCAGTGGCTCAATCTGCCCGCCACTTCCGAAATCAAATTGCCCGATGTGAAATTTCAATCGATTGACTTAATGGCGCAAGATCAAGACGAGTGGATTTTCAGCTTTCGCGGCAAGGATCAGCGCGGTTTGTTGGTGAGCGCAGCCGATGCTTTGGCAAAAGAACGCCTCTCTTTGCGCTGGGCGCGCGCCCATACGTGGGGTCAGCAGGTAGACGACATCTTCTCAGTCAGGCCTTTAGGTGAGGTCGAAAAAGTGATGGAACGGCTCAAACAGCGCTTCGTAACATAAGTCTTCTCCAGTGTTCTCCACAACTTCACGCGCCCCTACAATCCGGTTAGGATCAAGGGCGGGTCCGGACGAAAATTTCCGGCTTGCATACACTTTGAAAATCCGTAGACTTTAATACAGGTGGTCGTGCTGGGATGGATCTTGGGCGGCTGATCTTTTGAAGTGAAAAGGTCGAGGGAATTCTAAACTTTTAAGGGGAGGGAGCAAGGATGCTCAGAGATGTCCTAATTCAAAAAGGTTTGTCTAACAGAGAAGCGGAAGTCGCGGAACTGGTGACAAAAGGACTGTCAAACAAGGAAGTTGCTAACCAATTGTTTGTGACAGAAAAAACGGTGAAATTTCACCTGACTAACATCTATAAGAAAATGAACGTGAAATCACGCGCACAGCTTATCGTGTGGTGTTTGCCTCATTTGGGTTTCGTGGAAAAAGAAGAGAAACCAGCTGCAGAAATCAGCGCCAACGCTATCAATGCAGGTTCAGCTACCATGCCCGCGGGGACTACTAACCTCGCCCAAGGTGCTGGCCCCATTGGCCGTCGCAATGATTTCGGAAACGACGCCGGAGTCTAAAAGTGAGTGGGCGCGCCACTGAGGCCGCCTCCCCACCTCAGATGTCTCGGAGCCATTTCTGCGTTGTGGCGCGTTACAAGTGTTGAATAGAGGAGCCCGAAAGGGCTCTTTTTTTTATCCAAAGCATTGAAGACATCGAAGGAGCAGCATGAGCATTCAACCAGTCCCAATGAACCACTCCCTGACCTATATGTCGGAACTGGTACTGCCCAGCCACACCAACGCCCTAGATAGTATTTTTGGAGGCGTGATCGTGTCCTGGATCGACATCGCGGCGGCGATCGCAGCCCAACGTCATTCGCGTATGCCCGTGGTCACGGCCAGCATCGATGCCATGAACTTTGTGGCGCCGGTTTATAAAGGTTGGATTGTGAACCTCAAGGCTTCAGTCAATTTTGTTTCGAAAACGAGTATGGAAGTCGGCGTGCGCGTCGACGCGGAAAATCCCATCATGGGAAAAACTTTTCACACGGCCTCAGCGTACCTAACCTTTGTGGCGCTCGGAACCGACGGCAAGCCCACACTGGTGCCGCCGATCAAGCCGGAAACGCCGGATCAAGTCCGGAGATATAAAGCCGCCGAGAAGCGTCGGCAGTTGCGCCTGCAGCAGCGTTTACTGAATAATCCGTGAGCATGCCCGAATGGACGTTTTTTAAGATTGGCTCGATTTTTACGGTCATTGGGCTGGGCTTTGGCTGCGCGTCTTCGGCTCCTCTGTCGCAAAGGAAATATTTTGACGCTATCGTGTCCCTTCCTGTAGGTGCAGAAAAGGCCAAAGTCATAAAAATATTTGGCAATCCGTCGACTATTAAAACTTCGGAGGATGGAATCATTTATACGACTAGAAATTGAAGCGCTTTTCAGTACTTCAAAATTTGTGGTTGTAGATGCTCCCGCGCCTAAAGACGGCCATTACATTTCGACCGAAAAATATCTGAAGGACGACAAAAATGGCATTTATGTGGAAATAAGTACGGCCCATTCGGACAGGGCCACCTATATTCACTGGAATGTCCCGGGTGGTAACTCCATCATAACTACAACTGAGGGCCGATAGGAATTTTCGCCGAGAAGCGTCGGCAGTTGCGCCTTCAGCAGCGTTTACTGAATAATCCGTGAAAGGAAAATTGAAAGTGATAAGAATCCTGGGATTTATTTCTGCCTTAGTGTTGGTCAGCGGTTGCGCCACCAAATCGGTCACCACGGCTCATTTGAAAACTAAAAATTCGGCCCTGCTAAAAAGCGTATCCATCGGCGCGGCCAAGTCCGAGATCTTGCGCACCTTCGGCGCTCCGGTGAAAATCGAAATTCAAAACAAGAAATTCAAGTACACGTATTTCGACGGACGCTCGTCCAAAGTGACCATTCATTTCGACGATCAGAACAAAGTCGCCTCGATCACCAAATAGAGTTCGGTTTTCGAGACATCCGGTTTCCGGATTCGCCATAAGTGCCTTGATTTTTTGATCTTCTCCGGCTACGGAATTTGTTATGTGGTTTAGATTGTTTATTCTTGTCAGTATTTTCGGCTTGGGTGCTAAAGCTCAGGCGCAGACATGCCCTCCCAATTTTTACTGGGTGAAGGCTCATCCTAGATCGGAATATGCTCGTGCGGATGGAGTTTCATATTCTGCGGCACATGTAGTTGGCCATTGCAGATCCAAAAGTAAGACGTATGACTTTTGGGTCGAAAAATTTGTAAATGGCCGAATCGACGGTTGGCCGCATCTCAAGGAACAATTTAAGAATTGGTCCTCTAAGGAAATTGAGCTAGCCATCAATCTGTTGACGGAGGTGCCGGAGTTTTTATGGACTAATGTCGCTATCTATCGTGCATCGGAATCTGCTACAAAAGGAAATCCAGCTTCGTCCGCTAAAGGTGTAATAGTCCTTTATGATTCTGCATTTAAGAAAGGTGGCAACCTCGCCAGGTATATTACACATGAGCTTGGGCACGAGATTTTTC
Source organism: Pseudobdellovibrionaceae bacterium (assembly GCA_031392725.1). Lineage (GTDB taxonomy): Bacteria > Bdellovibrionota > Bdellovibrionia > Bdellovibrionales > UBA1609 > JALHOQ01. Next base: position 499 of record JANMVK010000196.1, on the reverse strand, counting down.
GGAATATGTCTGAGTTCAATATGACCACGTATAGAATGGCGGGCGGATGGATTGAGAAATGAACTTCAAAAAAATTAATTTATTCGTCACACCAAAGAAGGTTTGTCGTTCCCGACGGGGCTATTGGTCCAGAAGAGGATTTTGCAAATAATCTTGAGTACTACATATTTGAGCCTTTAAAATTGAAATTTAAAAGCCCTCGCCTTTATGACTGGTATGCTGTTGAGTATGGGGATAAGATCAAAGGTAAGGGTGGCCAAAATGATTAGGCGCTACACTAAATTTTTTATTTTGCTCCCATTTGTAGTTAGCTGTTCTTCGTTGAGCAAGGCCAGTCAGCCAAAGTTTTTTGAAAAGTTTAGCCAACTTCCAATCGGATCATCGCTTTCAGTTGTTATTGAGCAGCTGGGTCAACCTTCACAATTATCAAATGAGGAGGATGGCACGGTCGCAGTCTATGAGTTCTATTACAAAGCACACTCTCAACAACTTCCTCGGG